>DATNMU010000293.1:0-8000 GCA_035602195.1 Candidatus Acidiferrum sp. | reverse complement strand
ATCGAATTGAGCTCCGGGCGTGGAGTTTGACGACTGCAGGAATTCTCCCGCCCGCAACTTCTCTGGAGCCTTTATTACGGAAGCCGGTACCTCCGCGGAGTTGGCGGAAGCTGCGACAGCGAAAGCAGCGGTTCCCGGCGTTTGACTAGACGCTGCCGCCGCTGGTTGCATCTTTGATCGGAGCAGCTCGCAAGCGGTGCTCATCGTGTCCCGCACCTGTTCAGTACGAATCGGCTTCAGCAGAATTGAATTGGCTCCAGCCTGCAACGCCTCCGGCCGTCTGGCATCATCGCCGACAATAGCCAGCGTAAGCGGGCGCGCCGCAGCTTTCAAATCCCGAGCTGTCTTCAGCAGAAACGCAGCCTCGGGCTGATCGTCCCAATCCGTTATGACGATCTGGAACATCTGGGTCGTGACCTTCTCGACAGCATCCACGGCGCTTGCGCAGTGCTCTCCCTCGATCCCCAGATCGGCGAGTACCTGCCAGATCGGTTGGACCATCTCTTTATGCGAAGAAAACAGGAGGCAGCGCAAGGGCGTCATGCTATTCCAGAGTAGGCAAGGTCAGTAATCGCAGCAAGTTACCGAGGTGGAATGCGTTTGCAATTCAAGAATTACCGAAGATTCCTTACGTACATGTCCCTTCGGCTGGCTGCACAGGCACCAACGTTCCATTGAACCGAGCGAGAAAGCCTCACTCATCCAATGCGCTAGAATGCGCCTGTCGTTTCCGATTGTTGCTCTTCTATGCAGACTGCGGATGTTGTCATTATCGGAGCAGGCATCGTCGGCTCCAGCATCGCCTACCATCTCACCGCGAACGGCTGTCGCAAGGTCTTGGTCATCGAGCGAGAATCGTCTCAGGGTAAAGGCTCTACCGGCAAGAGCATGGGAGGAGTCCGCGCTCAATTTTCCACGCCGGTAAACATCCAGATGTCGCTCTACTCGATTCCTTTTTATGCCAGCTTCGAAGAGCGAATCGGCCACCCCTGCGACTATCGTCCGCAAGGCTATTTATTTTGCGCCACCACCAGCCAACATATGGCTTACCTGCGTGCGAATTGTGCGCAGCAAGTCGAGATGGGGTTGAAGGACGTTCGCCTGATCGCAGGCGATGAGATCGCCAAAATGTTTCCCCAGCTGCGCAGCGATGACATTCTCGGCGGAAGTTTCTGCTCCAGCGACGGCTTTGTCGATCCCTATAGCGCAATGATTGGTTTCATGACTTGCGCGGCCGAGCATGGCGCTGCGTTGTGGAAAGGCGCCGAAGTCAGTGGTCTTGCCATAGATACGCGCGGGATTGCGTATGTCGAAACTTCGCGCGGGACGGTTTCATCGCGGATCGTCGTAAATTGCGCCGGCCCATGGGCGGCTAGTGTCGCCAAACTAGCCGGCATTGACTTGCCGGTTGAGCCACTGCGGCGCATGCTGGTCCCGAGCGAGCCGTTCGACGAATTTCCGCACACCGCGCCAATGATTGCCGACATGTCCAACGGATTTCATTTTCGTCCTGAGGCTCGCGGGTTTCTCCTGGCGTGGAACGATCCCGAACAGACTCCCGGCTTCAACACGGACTTCGATCCTGCCTTTATCGAGAAAATCCTGACTCGCGCGGCGAGCCGCGTTCCCTGCTTCGCCAATCTTCCTGTGAATCCCAAGCACGCGTGGGCTGGACTGTATGAAATGACGCCAGATCATCATCCCATTCTGGGCGAAGCTCCGGAAGTTTCCGGCTTTTTCCTGGCAAATGGGTTTAGCGGGCATGGCGTAATGCATGCGCCGGCAACGGGAAAGATTCTCAGCGATCTGATTCTGACCGGGAAAACAGACTTGATTGATGCAACATTGCTTAGTCTGAGCCGTTTCGCGGAAGGCCGTATGATCCACGAAAGCGCGGTATTGTGAAGGGACGGCTCCAATGCCAGAGGTTTATAATGTTAAAGGTTCATCTCACTTGTAGACCTGATTCGAAATGACTGATCAACTCCGAAAGAAATTGCAGGAAGAAGTCGACGCGCTCGAACACGAACTGGTTCACGAGCTTCCCAAAGAGATCAAGCGGGCGGCGGCGCTCGGAGATCTCAGCGAGAACGCCGAGTATCATATGGCCAAGCAGCGCCAGGAGTTCGTCAAGGCGCGCTTCCGTCAGCTGGGCAAGCGTCTCGCCGATCTGTCGCTCACCAACATGAACAACATCCCCAAAGACAAAGTGGGGCTCGGTTCTACCGTCAAGGTCTACGACAGCTCGAAGAACGAAGAACTCGAATACAAGCTCGTGACCAGCGAAGAGTCCGACGTCGCGGGCGGCAAAATTTCCACGACTTCGCCGATCGGGAAGGCGCTGCTCAATAAGAAAGTGGGCGACGAGGCCACCGTGATTACGCCTAACGGCAAGCGCGAACTGGAAATCCTGGCCCTGACCACAGTCCATGACGAGGACGAAGCGGCCGCGCTCAAGAAGGAAAAAGCCTAGTGTCACATAGCTGGACCAGCGCTTTCGGCCGCGCCTGCGGTGTGCTCCTCGATACCATTGTCCGCTGGCTGGCGCTCTCTCGCATCAATCCCAACGTGCTCACCTTCATGGGACTGGTAGTGAACACCTGGGCCGCGATTCTATTTGGCTCGGCGAATGTGCTCACCCAGCGGCGAATGTTTTTCTACGCCGGACTGGTCATCATCTTTTCCGGATTCTTCGATCTGGTGGATGGCCAAGTCGCCCGCGCCACCAACCGGGTCACCCGCTTCGGGGCTTTTTTCGACTCGGTGGTTGATCGCTACAGCGACGCTTCGCAGTTTCTCGGACTGCTCGTCTTCTACGCCCGCGGCGACCGATTCTTCTACGTCGTGCTGACCGCGTTCGTCATGGTCAGCTCCATCATGGTCAGCTACACCCGCGCCCGCGCCGAGTCGCTGATCGGATCCTGCCGCGTCGGTTTCATGGAACGGCCGGAACGCCTGGTACTGGTCATCATCGGAGCCCTCTTCAACTGCATGGCCCCCGTGCTCTGGGTGATCGCAGTGCTCTCGACGCTGACCGTGATCCACCGCATGCGTTATACGTGGACCAGAACGCAAGACCCGCCTGCCGTAGCGAAAGCGGGGCAAGCGGCGTAGGAAATTCCGGGTAGAACGGGTAGAACAAGAGATGTGGGGACAGCCGCCCTCGGCTGCCCAGCGGAGCGAAGCTCCGCAGAGCCGCCACTGGACCCCTCCCACTTCGGAACTGCCTATGTAATTAACTTCCCCGTGACGCTCCGCGTAGCGAACCTGAGAATAGACTTATCTTCGCAGGCAGTGTTTGGAGGGCGTTGCCAGTGGGTACTGGACGCTGCCTGTCAAGCAGTCGAGTGGCTAGTCAGCCATTAGGGTTCGAGTCCCTCGTCCTCCGCGGTCACTCGACATTGATGATTGCGCTTGACACCTCACACAGCAGGTCTATCATTAAGACTGACAGGCAGTGTCCAGTACCAGTTTCATGCCCCGGATGACTACCGGGGCTTTCGTGTTTTTGGCCGCCATCGCGGGCATGAAGATCCGGCCCGCACCGCAGGCGGCTGACAAGACGGGAGCTGAATCACCGCTCAACGCCACCTCTACGGAAACTCCAGCGTTACAAACTTCGCAGGCTTGACGCCCGTATTGGTGACGGTGTGGGAGTAGTTGCCGGGGAGCCATTTGGAGTCGCCGGATTTGAAGTGGGCGGGCATGGGGCCTTGGGGGCCGTCGGGCGAGTCGCTTTTGACGTCGCTGCGGATGTCGAGATCGGTGACGGCGACCAGCAGGTGCGGGCCGGCGTGGTGGTGCATGGGAATGACTCCGCCGGGCTGGAGTTCGAATTCGGTAGCGCGGATGCCGTCTTTGATGAAGAGAACTTTCGCGGTTCCGCTGGTTGCGTCCGGGGCGGGGTCTTCATCCCATTTTGCGGTGGAGTTGCGGAGGTTGGCATCGTCGAGGATTTCGACGGTGACGTTGCGGAAGGGGTAGTCGGCGACATCGCGGACGAAATGGGCGAAGCTGGCGGAGGCGAAGCGCACATCGCCGTCGGGGAGTTTGGCGGTGGCGGGAGGCTTGCCTTTTACGTTGTTTTCGATTTCGGCGGGACCGAGGTTGATGGCGACGTAGTCGTGACGGTGCCAATGCAGCAGAGTTTGAGTATTGGGGTCGACCTCGACGTTGAAGACGCGGACGGATTTGTTTTCCAAGGTGAGGTGGTGGTGAGGCTCATTCGTGATTTCGACTTCGGGAGCGGCGGCTTGGGCGGCCAGCAGAATCGGGAGCAGGCAGAAGAGCAAGTGGCGTTTCATGCGGGGGATTGTAGCACTGGCGAGTCCGCGAGTGGGGCTGAAGCCTTTTCATAAATCTATGAGAGTTTTATGGCAGCGCTGAAGCGCTGCTCCACCCAAAGGCTCATGGGTTGGGTCGGTGTACAGGGCGCTCGCTGCGCTTGCTTGGACAGCCGAGGCGGCTGTCGCTACATGGACATCGTTGCTGGACGGGCGCTAGCGGTCGCGGGTGAGGCGGATCCATTGTTCCATTTGATCGAGGTATTGGGTAAGGGCGCGGCGACCCGCGGCGGTTAGGCGGTATTCGGTGCGCGGAACCCGGGCTTCGAAAAACTTCAGGCACGAAATGTAATCGGCTTCTTCAAGCTTGCGGGCGTGGACGCTGAGGTTGCCGTCGGTGGTTTTCAGGATTCGCTTGAGATCTTTGAAGCTGAGGCTCTCGTTGGTAGCGAGGGCGCTGACGATGCCGAGGCGAATACGCTCGTGGATCAGGCGGTCGAGTTGGGGAAGTTCGAGAGCCGGGGCAGGAATGCTCTCGCGCGCAGGAAGCGCTGGTTTCGCGGGCTTGCGGCGCTGGGCGAATGCTCTAGCCACCGTACCTCCGGGCAATGAGAAATCCAAAAATGATGTGTAGTGCGCCGAAACCGGCAGCCAGAAAATAGTTGGCCCAGGCTGCGGGCGCGACCACTGCGAGCGCCCCAGTCGCCATGAAACACAGGCCCATGACCGGGACGATCGAAACTGAGTAGGCGCCCCCGGTGATGATTCCGGCGCCGTAGAGAAGAAGCCAAACGGGCGCAAGAGCGGATTGAAGTCCGGCGCGCTGCAGCGAGAAGCTTAGAAGTGCGCCGGCGATGAGCGGGGGAAACAGGCCAAGGGCCACGTTACGTCCGGGACCGGTGAAGATTGGCAGGCCGCGGCGGTTCGCCTTCCAGCGGATGGAGACGAAAGCGATGATGGCCGCGAGAACACCTTCACCTAGCCAGACCTTTAGCCAAGCGGAAGAGTTCGATTGGCGCGCAGCAAGCCATGCGGCGGTCAGAGCGGTGAGGCCGAGAATGACTTGTCCCCAGCCGGGGACAGCAGTGAAAGAGGCGGAGCGCTCCATGGTGTCGCGAATGAAGCGGAGATCAGCTACGGGATCGGGCGCCTGATTCGAGGCGAGGCTTTCCGGAATCAGGTGCGCTGTCCGGTGAGGGCGGCGAAGACGGTGCTGGCGTGAACCGGGCATTCCAGCAAGAATAGAAGGGCACGGGCGGTTTGTCGAGCACTTTGCGGTGCAAAGCACCGCGCGGCTAAAGCCGCGCCCTTTCAAAAACTCGCTGTTCTTTGGCGCGTTTTCCAACAGCCCCTTTCAAGCCATCGGAGTGGTACTGGCTACTGTGGCAGTCCGAGGCGGCGCATCAGATCTTTATAGCGAGGATCGAACCGGAGCGGATCGAGACCGGGCTCGCGAATGGCGATCAACAATTCATTGTCTCCGTCAGCAAAAGACTGATCCAGATACTTGAATGCCAGGTCGTGATCTCCGGCGAGCGCTGCTGCCACCGCGACAGCGGCTTGGCGATCTGAGCCCTCCAGCGTCTCCATTAACTGGAGGTAGCCCTTCGCGTCGGAAGTGACTGAGATGGGCTTCAACTGAAAGCTCTTGCGTAGTTCGGCAACAGCGTCTGCGAAGCGGCCAGTGGTTGCGTATAAGTGCGAAAGCTTGTAATGCGCTGGGAAGAAGTTGGGATCCCGGTCAAGCACCTTTTGAAACTGCGCCAGCGATTCAGGATAGCGATGCGCGTGCATCAGCAGCACGGCGTAATTGGTGTTTACGATAGAGGAAAGCGGGTCAAGAGACAGGGCAATCCGGTATTGATCCAGCGCCTGGTCAAGGCGGTTTTCAGGAATGAGATAGCCTACCGCATAGAAATAATGGGCGGCGGAATTGTTTTGGTTCAACTCAATCGCACGTCGAAATTCCGACTCCGCTTCGCTCCACCGGTGCAAGTTCGCCATAGCGAAAGCTCGGGCGGCGTGGGCCTCGGAAAGAGAGTCATCCAGTTCAACCGCTTTGCGGCTGGCCTCGTCGGCCAGCATTTCGCCTTGCTTGGAACTGATGCCGATGCCGTAGCTGGGGCCGACGTTGTAGGTGTCCGCAAGTCCGGTATAGGCAAGGGCATAGTTGGGATCGGCGGCGATGGCTTGCTGGAATAAATCGATACTCTTCTTTAACCCTTCCGGGGTGCGCCCGTACCAGAGTTGGCGGCCTTCCAGATAAGGGCGATAGGCCTCAGAGTTGGTGGTGGAGGCGCGGGTCAAGCGCTTCTCTTCGATGCCGCTCAAGTGGATGCGGAGGCTATTGGAAATATCGCGGGTGATGTCGCTTTGCACTTGGGAGACGTCGGCTGCTTTACGGGCATAGTGTGAGCCCCAGAGTTCGGTGCCGTCGGAGGTGTTGACCAGGTCGGCGTCGATGCCTAGTTCGTCGCCGTGCTGGGTGATTCGTCCCATAAGCACGGCGCCCACTTGTAAAGTCTGGCCGATCTGGCGTGGGTCATCCTCTTTGCCTTTGAATTTGAAGACTGTGCTGCGCGCCATGACTTTGAGATTGGGCAGTTGCGAGAGCGTGCTGATCAAGCTTTCGGTGAGGCCGTCGCTCAAGTACTCGGTGCCGGAGTCGGCGGTGGCGTTGACGAAGGGGAGCACGGCAATCGAAGTGATTTTTCCGGAATCGGATTTGGCGCGCAGGGCGAAGAACGCAGCCGCGGCGGCAATCGCCACAAACGAAACGATGCCCACAACCAGCCATTTGTGCGAACGAACTGAAGTTGCCGCTGGCGGAATCGACGAGGCGCTCGAAGAGGATGCGGCGCCGACTTCCGCCGCCGCACCCGACGAACGTCCGGAATCGAGGTCTCTTTTCAGGCGGGCGAGATCAGAGCGAAGATCGGCGGCGCTCTGGTAGCGCAGGTTGCGATCTTTCTCCAGAGATTTGTTGATGATGCGCTCCAGGTCTGCGGGCATGTCGGGATTGAGACGAAGGGCTGGGGCAGGCGCGGCATCCAGAATGGCTTTGAAGATCTCGGCGGAGCTGCCACCGCGAAACGGCAGTGTACCCGTCGCCATCTCGTAAAGTACCGCGCCGAAAGAGAATAAGTCGCTGCGAGCATCCAGTTCTTTGGCGCGGGCTTGCTCGGGCGACATATAGGAGATGGTTCCGAGCGTAGAGCCTGGGCTGGTGAGGTGCTGCTCCTCAACGGCCGTCATGGTGTTGGCCGATGCGACCAGGCTGGAAGAAGCGGCGGCGAGCGCGACTTTGGCCAGGCCAAAATCCAAAATTTTGGCGTGCCCGCGCTTGGTGGCGAAAATGTTGGCCGGCTTGATGTCGCGGTGCACGATGCCCTGAGAATGGGCGGCATCGAGGCCGTCGGCAATTTCGATGGCGAGGGAGACGATGGTTTCGTTATCTAACGGCTTTCCGGCGATGAGGTGCTTCAGCGTAAGGCCATCCAGAAATTCCATGGCGATGAACAACTGCTCACCGTGCTTGCCGATTTCGTAGATGGTGCAGATGTTGGGATGGTTGAGAGCGGAGGCGGCGCGCGCCTCGCGGCGAAAGCGTTCCAGGGCTTGCGGATCGCGAGACATTTCGTCGGGGAGAAATTTCAGGGCGACGAAGCGGCCGAGTTCCGTGTCCTCGGCTTTATAGACCACGCCCATGCCACCGCC
>DATNMU010000292.1:0-100098 GCA_035602195.1 Candidatus Acidiferrum sp. | reverse complement strand
CGCGTGATTTCCTCCGATGCTCCAATCTGCATGCCGCGCTGCACTGCGGTGAGACTCCGGAGGCTTGCCGATGGCGTGGATACTTGGCGTTTGTATTCAGAATAACCGCCCTCGAATACGCCAACCAGCGGGCTGGGACGGAACTGATCCGCGACCGTGGCTATATCCTGCAGGCGCTGCGCTTTGCGAAAGGCCCGTAGAAAGCGTCCGCTCTGCAGGCGCGCGCGCCGGAGTAGGCTCCACTTAGTAAGAATGATCGCCCAGGAGATCAAGCTGAAGGCGAGCAGCGTGACTAGAACAAACTTGGCGACCGCGCCGGTGCTGGAGACAAGATCAAGTATTTCGCCGCCGACAAACAGTGCAAAGACTGAGGAAATTTGCATCGAGATTAGAGAATTCCTTTTTTTTGGATTATAGATGATCGCGAGCCAAGGATTGCGGGACGTATCTGAAACATAACCCAGGGAACAAGGCTGGTCTCCGGCCGAATACCCCCTCGTGGAACAACTAGCGAGCAAATTCTGAGCAATTTTCTGCACTATACCTGACGCGCCAGCGTGGCATCCAAGAGTTGCGGGATCACACTGAGGCCCGCCCGGAGGATGAACTTATGGCGCAGCACGGAATGTTACGGGATTATCGCTTTACCGAAGCCGCGGAAGATATTCGCGGCTCGAAGCTGTATGGCTTGAACGACGAGAAACTGGGCAAGATTGATGACGTTATTTTTGACCACTCCAGCGGTACGATCCGGTACGTAGTGGTGGACACCGGCGGATGGCTATCGACTAAGAAGTTTGTTGTTCCGGCCGAACGGTTGCGGGCTTCAGCGGAGCACAAGGACGATTTTGCCGTCAATCTCAGCAAAAAGCAGGTCGAAGCCTTTCCCCCTTATAACGAAACCGATCTGGAGTCTGACCAGCAGTGGGCAGATTACGAAGGAAAATACCGCTCCAAGTGGGACACGGGGCCGGTCATGCACCGGGAAGGGACCGATCGCAATATTACTCCGACGACGCAGGAGATGCCGGGGAGTTCGCCTTCAGCTCGTGCCGCGGGCGCGCCTGTAGGAAGTTCGTCCGTTGGAAGCTCGATCGTGGGTATGGAAGATACCGGGGCATTTGAAAAAGGCGGCTTCGCGGCCAGCACCGATACGGTCGAGATCAGCCAGAGTGCAATTGGAATTGGTCCCCGCTGGGACACCTTCCAAAATCGCCTGCGCGAGCGTCGCAAAGAGGTGATCAATACGGGAACAAGAGAACCCGGCGCGGAGAGCTTCCGAAAAGCGAGTTAGTACGCAAAACGTTCTCGTTTGGAATAGCCACGGCCGATGCCGTGGCTATTTTAATTCGTCCGACAAATCTCTTCCTCACGAGCACATCGAAGATTCTCTTTTTCGTGCTATGCTGCGCAAAACCTTAGAAACCTCGTCGCGGACAGGACGCTTGTGCTGGTTGAGCTGCGATTAGAAAACTACGCGGTAATCGACAACGCGGCGGTGGAGTTCGCCTCGGGTCTGAACCTTCTTACCGGCGAAACTGGTGCCGGTAAATCGATTCTTATCGATGCTCTGTCCTTGCTGCTGGGCGAAAAGGCGTCGAGTGAAGTCATTCGCAGCGGTGCGGAGCGGGCGGTCGTCGCAGCCGTATTCGAGAGCGAAGGCGATGCCGGGGACGCGATCGACAAAGTTCTGGAGAAAAACGGTCTCGACGAATCGGATGACGGCACTCTGATTGTCCGCCGCGAAATTGCACCGGGTGGCAAAGGACGCGTATTCGTGAATAATCAGGCGGCGACGGTTGCCGTACTGCGGCAACTAGCCCCGCATCTGGCGACCGTTCACGCGCAAAACGAATCGTTGCTGTCTTTCGACGCGCCAGCCCGATTGGCGCTACTGGACGGATTCGCCGAAAACCAGATCGAGCCTGTCGCTTCCGCATACGAAACATGGAGTGGAAATCGCGCGCGCATTGAAGACCTGGAGCACGGCGAGCAGGACCGCCTGCGCCTGGTGGATCTCTGGACGTTCCAGAGAAAAGAGATTGAAGAAGCAAAACTTCAGCCCGGTCAAGACGAGCAATTGGAAACCGAGAAGCGCGTCCTGGCCAACGCTGAGAAAATCTACAACGCCGCGATGCACGCATTCGATCTGCTCTATGAAGGCGATGCATCCACTTCTTCTTCCCTGCGCGCAGCGCAGAAACAAATCGAAGAGCTGGCGAGATATGAGCCCAAATTTCAGGACGCCTTTGCTGCATTGGAAACAGCGCGAATCAGCGTAGAAGACGTTGGCGCAACAGTGCGCGACTACGCGGGCGGAATTCATGCGTCCCCGGAGCATTTGGCGGAAGTCGAAGATCGCTTGGCCGCGCTGGACCGGCTAAAGCGAAAGTACGGTCCCACGCTGGAAGATGTGATCGGTTTCGGGGCGGACGTTGCCAGCAAGCTTTTGGAGATTGAGAACAAAGACGAAATTCTGCGTGAGTTGCGCTCCGAATTGGCCGGAGCTGCCGAAGCATATTTGCGGCGCGCCCAATCTCTTTCTAAAAGGCGCCGCGATGCGGCCCGAAGGCTTGAGAAGACGGTGGAATCAGAGATAAACGATCTGGCGATGAAGTCTAGCTTTCACCTCGAGATCACGACATCGGAAGCGGAGGCAAATTGGTCGGCGAGTGGGATTGATCAAGTTCTCTACATGATCGCTACGAACCCTGGCGAGCCTATGCGACAACTTGAACACATCGCGTCGGGTGGGGAGTTGTCGCGCGTGATGTTGGCGTTGAAAGTGAGTGTGGAGTCGGGATCCAAGGATCGCGTGGCGCGGGCGGTCTCGCCCGCGAAAGCCAGCAGCACTCGCCAAGTTGCCAAGGGAACGGCCCAGCGAACCATGGTCTTCGACGAAATCGACACCGGCATTGGAGGACGGGCGGCAGAGTCCGTGGGTAAGAAATTGAAGTCGCTGGCCCGATCGAACCAGGTCCTCTGTGTAACCCACCTGCCGCAAATCGCCACTTTCGCCGATCATCATTACGTGATCGAGAAAAAGGAGCGCAACGGCAGGAGTCGAACCGGTATTCGCCTGGTTGTCGCCGAAGAACGGACCGAGGAAGTGGCCCGCATGTTGAGCGGCGCCAAACTGACGGATACGTCTCGCAAGCACGCGGAACAGATGATTAAAGCAAATGCGTAGGGACAGCGTGCCGCAAACACAATAACCTGTTCGACATAGCAGAGGCAGCGCCGACGACTGCCTACAGCGTCTTGACAAACACTCAGCGGTTAGCTAACCTTGGTTAGCTAACCTATAATCCACATGGAAACCATCACCATCCATAAGGCCAAGACCCAGCTCTCGCGGCTCATCGAAAAAGCTTGTCAGGGCGAGGAGATCATAATCGCCCGGGGAAAGCAGCCGGTCGTGAAGCTAGTGGCTTTGCCAGTCACGCGGAAGAAGCGAACTCCTGGAGCCTGGAAAGGAAAGATATCCTACACTTCAGACGCCTTTGACCCACTGACTGATCAGGAATTGAAAGACCTGGGTTTCGAATAAGCCGCCGTGCCGGAATCTCGTGGCATGCAGATTCTTCTCGACACACATGCTTTGGTTTGGTGGCTGGAAGACGCAGGCAAACTGTCTAAACGTGCGAGGGCGATTCTTGAGAATTCCGACAACCGCGTGGTGGTCTCGGCTGTGGTCGGTTGGGAAATTTCAATAAAAGTTGGTATCGGCAAGATGGAGCCGCGATCGCTCATCCAGAGATTAGAGCGTGTGTTGGAGGAACAATCTTTCTCGGAATTGCCGATCACGATGACTACTGCGGTCCGTTCGGGCTTGCTTCCACTTCATCATCGGGATCCATTCGATCGCTTACTGGTGGCGCAAGCTCAATCGCTGAAGGTAGCTATCCTGAGCGCGGACGCCATTTTTGATCGCTACAAGGTCAAGCGGTTGTGGTAGGGCCTGCGACTCATACCGTTCACTGCTCCCAAATCCCCGTTTGCTGCTAATCCCCGCCGTTTCTGTGGCTTACGTTGACCATCATGGCACTTTCCCGATAGTTTACTAGCATCGCCACAATGGGGTAGGTGTACCCTGATAGCATAGGGCTTAAGCCCCATTTCTAAAAGATTCTTGGGAATCCGATATCAGGAGTTTGATGGTGCCAAATAGCCAGGGAAAGACTTTGCTGTTGCTGAAGCCGCGCGGATTCTGCGCCGGGGTGGTACGAGCCATCGATGTGGTTCGCATCGCGCTCGAGGCTTTCGGACCTCCGATTTACGTCCGCAAGGAAATTGTCCACAACAGCTTCGTGGTCGATGAATTGCGCGCCAAGGGAGCGATCTTTGTCGATAGCGAAGACGAAGTTCCTAACGGCGAGCGGGTCATCTACAGCGCTCACGGGGTCTCGCCCGAGGTCCGCGAACACAGCGCCCGGCGCGGTCTGCGCGTGATCGATGCGACCTGTCCCCTGGTGACCAAGGTCCACGTGGAAGCTGTCAAGTTCGCCAAGGAAGGCTATTCACTGATTCTGATCGGACACCACGATCATGACGAGGTTGTGGGAACTTTGGGTGAAGCTCCGCTGGTCACGCAGGTGGTAGGCAATCCTGAACAGGTGAAGTCGCTGACTGTGCCGAATCCAGATCGCGTGGCGTACCTTACGCAAACGACTCTAAGTCTTGACGAGACGAAAGATATTATCGCCGCCCTGAAAAAGAAGTTTCCCAATATTAAAGGGCCGGCGGCGCAGGATATCTGCTACGCCACCGAAAACCGGCAAGTCGCGGTGAAACAGGTAGCCTCGGATGCTGACTTGCTACTGGTTGTCGGTTCAGAAAACAGTTCAAACTCGAACCGTCTGGTCGAGGTGGCGCGGAACCTGGGTACGAACTCGCACCTTATCGACAGTTACAAAGACATTGAACCCGGATGGCTGGTTGATGTGAAGACGATCGCGCTGACGGCTGGCGCTTCCGCGCCAGAATGTTTGGTGGAAGAAGCCATGAAGTTTCTCGCCACCAAAGGTTTCGACAACGTGCAGGAACTCGAAGTGATGCCGGAAAACGTTCGCTTCGGGCTGCCGCCGGAGATTGTCGAAGCTATCGCCGCCGCTCCGGCAGGTGCCACTGCGGATTAACGGAGCTGCCCACTGATGGAAATCAACTTCCCCGACTCGAACTTAGCTTCCGAGCCACAACTTCGTTTCGGCAAAATCGACGGCCTGGCGGGACGTGTCGCCGCTGCCATGAGCGCGGCGCGCCAACTGCTTTTCTCCACGCAGCACGAGGAAGGCTATTGGTGTGGAGAGCTTGAGGCCGATACTACCCTTGAATCCGATTACATTCTGCTTCATACCCTGCTTGGAACCGGCGACCCCGCCCGCTTTCAGAAGGCGGCAAACTGGATTATTCAGCATCAGAATGAAGACGGCGGCTGGAGCATTTACGCCGCAGGCCCGTCGAATATCAGCGCTTCGGTAAAAGCATATTTCGGCCTGAAGCTGGCTGGATACGACGCCGAGCATCCCGTTCTGCAGCGTGCGCGCAAGAAAATTCTCGAACTCGGCGGCGTCACTGAAGTCAATACATTTACCAAGATCTATCTATGTTTCTTTGGCCAGTACGACTATGACGCAGTTCCGGCCATTCCGCCGGAGATCGTTCTGTTTCCCAACTGGTTCTGGTTTAACATTTACGAAATTTCGTCGTGGTCGCGCGCCATCCTTGTTCCGCTTTCGATCTGCTACGCGAAGAAACCCTTCAAGAAAATTCCGCGTGAGATGGGAGTTGAAGAACTCTTCGTCGGCGGCATGCAGAAGACGCGCATGCACCTGCGCTGGTCGAAGAAGCTGGTTTCGTGGCGAAATTTCTTTCTTTGTCTTGATCGACTCACACACTGGTTTGAACGCGTCCACATCCGTCCGCTGCGCTCCATCGCGCTAAAAAGCGCCGAAAGATGGATGCTCGAACGCTTCGAGATGAGTGATGGCCTGGGCGCAATTTATCCCTCGATGATGAACGCCATCATTGCCTTGCGCTGCCAGGGATATTCGCTCGACGATCCACAGGTGATCCGGGCGCTCGATGAGTTTGAAAAACTGGGCATCGAAGAGGGCGACACGTTTCGCATGCAGCCCTGCATGTCGCCCGTCTGGGACACGGCCTATGCGGCCTTCGCTTTGGCAGAAGCCGGAGTTCCTGCGACAGATCCGCGCATGGTGAAGTGCGCCGATTGGATTCTGCAGAAGCAAGTTCGCAATCCCGGCGACTGGCAGATCAAGAACAAGGCGGGAAAACCCGGCGGCTGGTATTTCGAATTCAACAATGAGTTCTATCCTGACGTCGATGACAGCGCCATGGTCTGCTTGGCCCTCAGCCGTGTGGAGCATCCCAACGGCCGCTACCAGCGCGAATCCGTGCAGCGCGCGATCGATTGGATTTTGTCCATGCAGTGCAAGAACGGCGGCTGGGCGTCGTTCGACAAAGACAACGACAAGATGGTGTTCCAGCACATTCCCTTCGCCGACCACAACGCGATGCTCGATCCCGCGACCGTCGATATTACTGGCCGCATTCTTGAGATGATGGCGATTTACGGATACGACAAGAATCATCCCGCGGTAAAGCGTGCGGTTCAGTTCATCCGCGACGAGCAGGAGCCCGATGGCAGCTGGTTCGGCCGCTGGGGAGTGAATTACATTTACGGCACGGCTCTCGTGCTGCGCGGACTGGAAGCCATCGGCATGGACAGTCATGAACCGTGCGTGCAGCAGGCGGCAGAGTGGTTGCGCATGGTGCAGAACCCTGACGGCGGCTGGGGAGAAACTGTGGGCTCTTACGACGATCCGACTTTGCGCGGAGTGGGCGATAGCACTCCTTCGCAAACCGCCTGGGCGATTTTAGGACTGTTGGCCGTTGGCGACACGCGCAGTGACTCCGTGGCTCGCGGCATTGCATATCTGCTGCGCACGCAAAAGGAAGATGGCTCCTGGGATGAACCGTTCTTCACCGGCACCGGTTTCCCGCGCGTGTTCTATTTGAAATATCATCTCTATCGCCAGTACTTTCCGCTGCTCGCGTTGACCACCTATGCCAAGGTGATGGAGAAAGCTGAAAACTAGTTCTCAGTTCTCGGTCCCCTGTCGTTTCGCGCGGAGAAGCTCTGCCGGGTTTCTCAACGTAGGAGGACGCCTTGCCTAAAGGTGACACATGGAGGTTCACAAACCGCGAGGAACTCATTGCCCAGCTGAAACAGCGTGACTGGAAGAATTACTTCAGCGCGGCACATGACAAGGACAATCTCGGTCCGCTCTCGGCGATTTATCGTTCAGTTAGCAGTAGCACTTTCCGCGCGTTCCGCACGCACGAAGAGTGGTCCCCCTCATTTGTATTCAGAGAGTGGGCCGGAAGAGAGCTAGCCGGAGGGAGATTGTCGGAATTGCTCGCAGTCCGATCGAACGATCAGTACCGCGGTTGGGCGGTGAAGCTAGCGAAAGATCTCAGCAAGGAATGGCAAAAGCGTCTGCACTACGAGCTCGAGATTCCGAGGGCCTTGAAGCTCGTAAACCTTCTAGCGAAAGGCCTCTGCATCGTACACCGGTGTGGCCGGATAGGTTCGAGGTAATCGTTTCGTTCGTAGAGGTACCCCTCGATAAATACTCACTCCGGCCTCTTGCTTGCATTCCTGAATTGGGGAGCCTAGGCATCAAGTGGAACAACGCCAGCATGGGCTCGATCAAGGATTTGAAGACGTACGCAAAAATCCAAGAGTCAATCCGGGCTTTTTGCGGGGAGGCAAATGTTCCGCCGCTTGCCTACGATTTTCTCGCTTGGGACGTTCCCCACGGTAAGGGGTGAATTTCTCGTGCATGGATATACATGCGACTTCGAACGGCTCTGGTTTTAACTGAGAACTGCTCTGGAAGGTGAGGTCCAAAAAAAAGGTGAACGTCGAAAACGACACTCGGCGTGTTGCCGTGGCCGCCATTGTAGTTGAAGTGTTTATACTGGAGCAGGATGCAGTTCGAGTGGGATGCGCGGAAGGATGCAGCGAATCAGCGAAAGCATGGGGTCGGATTCCGTGAGGCCACTACGGTATTTGGCGATCCTCTCGCAACAACATTCCTCGATCCTGACCATTCGACCTGGGAGCAGAGATACTTGACCATTGGCTCATCAGTAAACGGTCGCCTGCTTGTCGTGGTTCATGCCGAACGCGGTAATGCAGCCCGCATCATCAGCGCGAGGTCAGTGACTCCGCGCGAGAGAAAATTTTATGAAGAAGACCACTAATCATCGAAATGACGACGACATTCGCCCCGAATATGATTTCGCCTCCATGAAGGGAGGCGTCCGCGGAAAGTATTATGAACAGCATAGAAAGGGAACGAATGTCGTCCTACTCCAGCCCGACGTAGCTGAAGCCTTTCCCACGGAGGATGCGGTGAACGAAGCGCTGCGCGGCATCCTCAGTACGGCGCGTGCTGTTCGGCGGACCGGGGGACTGCCTGATCGTGCAATCCAGAGCACAAGCGGGGAATTTAAGCGCCGCACGCGAAGATGATTCCCCTGAATGCTCACCTTCCTCACAGGCGCCACCGGATTTCTAGGCTCGCACGTGGCCCGCGCGCTCGCCGACCAGGGCGCACAACTCCGCCTGCTCGTCCGCTCCACCAGCAGCCTTAGAAACTTGGAGGGCCTGAACGCCGAGACCGCCATCGGCGATCTGCGCGACGCGGCATCTCTCGAGAAAGCAATGGCAGGGTGCGACACGGTGTTTCATGTGGCCGCCGATTATCGCCTGTGGGTGCGCGATCCCGTGGAAATGTACCGTTCGAATGTGGAAGGTACGCGCGCGATTCTGGAAGCGGCGCGCAAGAATGGCGTCCGCTGCGTCGTCTACACATCGAGCGTGGCCACCATAGGATTCACGGGAAACGGTCATCCGGCTGACGAAGATTCGCCAGTTTCGCTCGCGGATATGATTGGGCACTACAAGCGGTCGAAGTTTATGGCCGAACAAGTCGCGCTGGAAGCCGGGCGCGGCGATATGCGCGTGGTAACCGTGAATCCGACCACGCCAGTCGGCGAACGGGATATTAAGCCGACGCCGACCGGACGGATCGTCGTGGATTTTCTGAAACGCAAGTTCCCGGCTTACGTCGAAACCGGATTGAATCTGGTGGATGTTCGGGAATGCGCCCGTGGACACCTGGCGGCAATGGAAAAAGGTAAAAGTGGCGCGCGCTACATTCTTGGCGGGGAGAATCTGACGCTGAAGCAGATTTTGGACAAGCTGGCCGCGATCTCGGGATTGCCCTCGCCAACCGTTAAGCTTCCCTACGCCGTTGCCTACGTGGCCGGCGCAGTCGATGAAATGTTTTCTGGCCGCCTGCTTGGTCGTGAACCGCGCGCCACGCTGGAAACGGTCCGTATGGGCAAGAAGAAAATGTGGGCGAGTTCCGGCAAGGCCGAACGCGAACTGGGATGGAAACAAATCCCCGTGGATGATGCATTGCGCCGTGCAGTGGAGTGGTTCAGGTCTAACGGCTATGCATAAAATCGCCATTGTCGCCGCCCTTGATCGCGAAGTCAGCGCTTTGATCAACGGGTGCACCCGAGCGGAGCGGGAACATCAGGGCCGCAAGTTCATGTTCTTCGAGCGGGACGAAATGGTTCTCGTTTGCGGAGGAATTGGAATGGAAGCAGCCCGCCGGGCTGCGGAGGCGATCATCGGGCTGTATCATCCGGCGCTGGTGCAGTCGGTAGGGTTTGCCGGAGCCTTAGAAGCGGATCTCGATGTAGGCGATATTTTTACCCCTGCCGTCGTGGTCGATGCCCGCGATGGCAGCCGCACAAAGATCGCTGCAGGAACGGGGACGCTGGTGACATTTATGGCGGTCGCCGATACGCGTCAAAAGTCGGCCTTGGCACAAGCCTACAGCGCGCAGGCCGTGGATATGGAAGCCGCCGCCGTGGCGGCGGCGGCCGCCGCTCACGGAATTCCGTTCACCGCAACAAAAGTGATCTCTGATGGGTTACATTTTGAAATGCCGGAATTGAGCCGCTTTATTGACTCGCAGGGCCGATTCAATACGGTAGGCTTTGCGGCATTCGTCGTCTTGCGGCCATGGCTGTGGCGCTCCGTTGTTACTTTGGCCAGCAATAGCAGCAAGGCAGCCAGAAGTCTCGGCGACTATTTGCAGCACAGTCTGCGAAGCGCGAACGACACGGTTGAAGCCAACATTACATAGACCTCATCTAACGCCGATGGCCATTGCTGGGCAAATCGCGATCGAACGCCATAGTCACTCGATTCCCGCCACTATGTTGGCCGCGGTTTATCGTGGAGTGAACGATGTTCGCCTCGAAACCGTTCCGGTTCCTGAAATCGGCCCTGGCGAATTATTGCTCCGCGTGCACACTTGCGGCGTCTGCGGTACCGACCTAAAAAAAATCGCTACCGGCTCCCATTCCGCGCCACGCATTTTCGGCCACGAAACGTCTGGAGTAGTGGCGGCGGTTGGCAGGGATGTTTCCAGGTTCGAGCCCGGTGATCGGGTGATGGTGTTTCATCACATCCCCTGCCGCCAGTGCTACTACTGCCGTCACAAGACATTCGCCCAGTGCCCGACCTATAAGAAAGTGGGGTGCACCGCCGGTTTTGAACCTTCCGGCGGAGGATTCGCCGAGTACGTCCGGATCATGGATTGGATCGTAGACCAGGGAACGGTAAAGATTCCCGCGGGCGTGTCCTTCGAGCAGGCCGCTTTCGTGGAACCTGTGAATACCTGCATGAAGGGGATCGAGGCCTTGCGTCTGCAACCCGGAGAAACGGTCCTGGCAATCGGACAAGGCCCCATCGGCATCATATTAAGCGTATTGGCACGAAGGGCGGGGGCCACCGTTATTACTTCCGATTTATACCCCGAGAGGCTTAAAATAGCTAAAAGCCTTGGATTTGAGCATACGATCGACGCGTCGCAGTCAGACGCGGTTCAGTGTGTACGCCAGCAGACCGAAGGCCGTGGTGCCGACGCTGTACTGTTAGCTGTGGGCAGCAATGCCTTGATTCGTTCTGCCATGGATGCAGTGCGCCCCGGAGGGCGGGTATTGCTTTTTGCGCAAACTCAGCGCGGCGAGGTAGTGGTGGACCCGGCCGCGATTTGTGTCGATGAAAAGGCGCTGGTCGGCTCCTATAGCGCCTCGGTAGATTTGCAGGAGGAGTCGGTTCGATTCGTGATGAATCGCGAAATGGATCTGGAGCAGTTGATCAGTCATCGTTTTCCGCTGCAGGATGCTGCGAAGGGATTAGAACTCGCCGCTCACCCGCAGCCTGGTTCCATGAAAGTCGTGATTCAGCCCGGGCTTGCCTGGGAAGGAAACAAGCAGTGAATGGAAAAATGACGGCCGCCGTCCTTTACGGCAAAGAAGATCTCAAGATTGAAAGAGTACCCATCCCTCGCGTGGAAAAAGGCGAGGTGCTGGTTAAGGTGCAAGTCGCGCTCACCTGCGGCACCGATCTCAAAGTCTACCAACGCGGCTATCACGCCCGGATGATTGTTCCTCCTGCGCTCTTCGGCCATGAACTGGCTGGAGTGATCGAGGAAGTCGGCGAGGGCGTCCACACCTTCAAGAAGGGCCAGCGGGTAGTGGCTCTCAATTCCGCACCTTGCCAGATGTGCTTCTATTGCTCCAAGCATCAGGAAAATTTGTGCGAGGACTTGCTCTTCAACAATGGAGCCTACGCCGAATATATCCGCGTTCCACGGCGCATTGTAGAAGCCAACATGCTCGTGATCCCGCCCAACGTGAGTTTTGAAGACGCCGCCATGACCGAGCCTCTAGCCTGTGTCTTGCGCGGCCTGCACGAAACCGGAGTCGAGATCGGCGACACGGTGACCATCATCGGCGGCGGCCCCATCGGACTCATGTTCGTTCAAGTGGCGCGTGCCATCGGCTGCAACGTGATTTCGGTCGTCAAGCGTGATGAACAAGTTACCGCCGCTAAACACATGGGCGCACATGAAATTGTGCAGACCACGAAGGCTCCGGATGTGGTCGAAGCCGTGCGTGCGCTCGCCCCACAGAAGCGCGGTTGCGACGTAGTGATCGAAGCCGTAGGCCGTCCTGAAGCATGGGAATGGGCCGTGGAGATGGTGCGCAAGGGTGGTACGGTAAACTTCTTTGGAGGATGCGCCAGCGGTTCGAAAGTTCAACTCGATACCAACCGACTGCATTATTCCGAAATCACGCTCAAAGCCACGTTCCATCACACGCCGGAGACGGTGCGTCGCGCTTTTGGCCTGATCGCCGCCAAGAAAATCCGCCCCACCGATTACATCACCGGGGAAGCTCCGCTCTCCAGTTTGCAGAAGGTGCTGCGGCACATGCTGAATCGCGGCGGCGACATCAAAACCGCGATCATTCCCGGCCACTGATTGGCGGCTGTGCTCTAGTCGGTGAGCAACGGCATTCATTCGCCCAGCACGTCAGTGCTGGTGGATCCGAGAAAGGATGAAGCGGAGTCTTTTTCGGGAAAGTCAGAGCCTGTCCCTAGTTCTTCAATCCCTCGGGAACCGACTGAAATGGTACGATTTGCTACGGAATGATTCCTGCAACCAACTCCGGCTCTCATCTGACAATTGCGCCTTCGGGAGCGTTGAGCTGGAGCCGCCTACCCGCGGAATACGCCATACCGGAGTCCGCTCCTTCGCTCGAAGAATCCCGCGAATATTGCCGGCAGTTGGCCCGCACTCACTACGAAAATTTCTCGGTTGCCACATGGTTCCTTCCTAAAAAACTGCGCCAGGATTTTCTTAATGTCTATGCGTATTGCCGCATTTCCGACGATCTGGGCGATGAAGTAGGAGACGCTGCTGCATCTTTAGCATTGCTCGATGAATGGCAATCGCAACTTGACGCCTGCTATGAGGGCAGTCCGCGCCATCCGGTTTTTGTCGCCCTCGCAGAAACGGTGCGAAAATTCGATATTCCAAAATATGAATTCTCCGATTTACTCATTGCCTTTCGTCAGGACCAGACTGTCAACCGCTTTGAAACTTTCGACGATGTTCTCGCTTACTGCCGCTATTCAGCCAATCCGGTAGGCCACCTCGTGCTTTACTTATGCGGCTACAGAGATGCTGAGCGGCAGCAGCTTGCCGACTGCACTTGCACTGCGCTGCAACTGGCAAACTTCTGGCAGGATGTGAGCGTCGATTACGGCAAGGGTCGAATCTATTTGCCGCTGGAAGATCTGCGCCGCTACTCGGTCAGCGAAAAGGACATTGAGCAGCAGCGCAACACGCCCGCCTTCTGCGAGATGATGAAGTTTGAGGTGGAACGCGCGCGTGAATGGTTCGAACGTGGACTGCCGCTCGTAGGTCAGGTAAACAAAGAGTTGGCCGTCGATCTCGAACTTTTCAGCCGGGGCGGCCAGGAAATTCTCAACGCGATTGAGCGGCAGGGCTTCGCGGTGCTCGGCCGCCGTCCGGTAATCTCAAAGCCGCGCAAGCTCGCGCTCATCGCCCGCGCCGCACTGGGGAAGCTGCGATGAGTGCTGGAGCGCAGCCCGTACTAATCCCGTGGACTCCCGCGCCAGCGCAGCTTACCATGGCGTATTCAGTCTGTCGCGGCATCACGCGCGCAAACGCTAAGAATTTCTATTACGCGTTTCTAGTCCTGCCCAAACGCAAGCGTGAATCCTTTTGCGCGGTGTACGCTTTCATGCGCCGCTGCGACGACATTGCCGACGACGCTGTCTTGAGCATCGAGGAACGCCGCTACAAACTCGATGTCTGGCTGGATGCTCTGCATCGCGTCCAGCAAGGCGAACCCAGTGACGACCCAATTCTGCTGGCACTCACCGACACGCAACGGCGATTCACCATTCCCGCCGGCCTGCTCGACGAACTCGCGATGGGCACGGCGATGGATATCGAGCCGGTAGCAGAGGGGTTGGAGGACTCTGTCCCAACTGCCAGCCCGGTTCCCGGATTGATGGTTCAGTACCAAACCTTCGAAGAGCTTAAAGTGTATTGTTATCG
The DNA here is from genome assembly GCA_035602195.1 of Candidatus Acidiferrum sp. Taxonomy (GTDB): domain Bacteria; phylum Acidobacteriota; class Terriglobia; order Terriglobales; family Acidobacteriaceae; genus Sulfotelmatobacter. Next base: position 86,050 of record DATNMU010000292.1, on the reverse strand, counting down.
AGTGGCATCGGTGGTGGGCCTGGTCTGCATTCACATCTTCGGATATCGCGATCCTGCCGCCGAGTCTCTGGCTGAGGAATGCGGCCTCGCCTTCCAACTCACCAATATTATTCGCGACGTAAAAGAGGACGCCGCGATGGGCCGCGTTTACCTGCCGCAGGAAGATCTGGCGAAGTTCGGATTATCGGCTGCGAACCTTCTCGGTGCTCCAGAACCGGCCCGCGTCCGTCCGCTTCTCGCCTTGGAAGCGGATCGAGCGCGTGAATACTACCAGTCCGGCGAGCAACTGAATTCCTACATTTCCGAAGACAGCCAGCCCGCGCTGTGGGTGCTGGTCAACATCTATCGCAAGCTGCTGGAAAAAATCGCGGAGCGCGATTATGACGTCTTCAGCGGCAAGATCAGCCTGACCGTCACCGAAAAGCTGCGAATTCTGGCGAAAGGCTTCCTGCAGCGGATTACCTGATACCTGATACTTTATGAGTTGTCATTCTGAGCCGGGCGCAACCCCGGTGATGAAGCTGCTGTGTCCTCAGCGGCACCGAATCTCTGCATGACTCAAGAATCCGCTCAACCTACGGTAGCCATTGCCGGCGGAGGTCTCGCCGGTCTTGCCGCCGCCTGCGCACTCGCCGATTCCGGTTTCCACGTCACTCTTTTCGAGCGCCGCCCTTACCTCGGGGGCCGCGCTTCTTCGTATGAGCATCCCGGTACTGGCGAGGTAGTCGATAACTGCCAACACGTTCTATTTCGCGTTTGTACCAACCTGATTGAGTTCTACCGGCGCATCGGCGTCGAAGACAAAATCCGCTGGTATGACGAGATGACATTCATCGAACCCGGCGGCCGCACCAGCGCCATGCGTGCGTCTCCACTGCCCGCTCCGCTCCATACTGCGCCGTCTTTTCTGCGATTTCCGTTTCTGGACGCGAAAGACAAGTTCGTAATCTCGCGTGCGATTGCGGCCTTGACTCTAACCGCGCAACCCGATACCGGACGTTCTTTCCAGGAATGGCTACAGCAACGCCACCAAACTCCCAATGCAATCGAGCGCTTCTGGAAACCTATTCTGGTCAGCGCCCTCAGCGAAGATCTCGATCTCATTTCAGTTTCCTATGCGGCTCAAGTGGTTCGTGAGTCAATGAAGTCGCCAGAGGCGCGCCATATGGGCGTCCCCAGCATTCCCTTGACCGATCTTTATAACCACGCAGGCGACTACATTCGAGCTCGCGGTGGCGAGATTCGATTGCGCACCTCGCTCGAAACTTTTTCTGCCGAACCGTGTCAAGTCCGCTTGCGTGTAAACGACAACGAAGAGGAATTCGACTTTCTTATTCTCGCTCTGCCGTTCAACACGCTTGCCAATGTGCTGCCCGAAACTCAAGAGGCTGCGCCCTTGCGCGAGAAACTCAGCCACTTCGAGTCCTGTCCGATCACCGGAATTCATCTGTGGTTTGACCGCCAAATCACAGAACTCGATCACGCTGTACTGCTCGATCGAACCATTCAATGGATGTTTCACAAGTCGCGTCTGCTGACTCCGCGAGGCGAGGCGAACTCTTCGGGCAGTTACATTGAACTCGTCGTCAGCGCCTCGAAAAGCCTCATCGACAAATCTAAGACCGAAATCGTCGACCTCGCACTGAAAGAAGTCCGTGAATTCTTCCCGCGCGCGCGTGCAGCGAATTTGGTGAAATCGACCGTGATCAAGGAAGTCCACGCCACCTACTCCCCGCGTCCCGGCATTGACGCCTACCGCCCGCCACAATCCACAGCATGGCCCCGCGTCTTTCTCGCCGGCGATTGGACCGCTACTGGCTGGCCCGCCACCATGGAAGGGGCTGTGCGAAGCGGATACTTGGCGGCGGAAGCGCTGGCGCGCTCTGCTGGAATGAGGGCCTTACGCTTTCTCGCACCGGACCTGCCTGCCATCGGCCTGATGCGCTTTTTCGTTTCTTCGTCGAAAACAACCCCCTAAACTCTGCCGTTGCCCATTACGCTCCTTCAAGCTAAACTCGTGTCGTTCGCCGGCAGTTGCTTCGGATTTGGGGCGTAAGCCTATGATCAGTCGTACATTCGTCTGCGCGTTCCTGCTTCTATTCTTCTCGAGTAGCACGTCCGCTCAGGTTTTGAGCTTCCCTTCGTCGCAAGGGGGAGCCATGACTAACATGGCTTCGTCTGCCCTAAATCTGGTGCAGTCCACCATGATGGATTCGAATTTATTTACGATAAATACTCAAGCCCGCAGCCCCCTCGAGACTCCTAGTGGTTCTCTTTCCAAGCTCGATCTCCAAGCTCCAGGCAAAGCTAAGCGGGAATATGAAAAGGGCTATCAGCTTCTGATGAAAAAGGATCTGCAGGCCGCCGTCGAGCACCTGACCATCGCGACGACCGTCTATGCTAATTTCGTATCGGCACACAACGCACTTGGTTCCGCTTATCTGAGTTTGGGCCAGAACGATCAGGCGCGAGCGGCATTCGCCCATGCCATCGCGCTCGATGATCACCTGCCCACTTCCTATTTCAATCTCGGTTGCGCCGAACTCGCCCTTAAGCATTATCCTGCCGCGGAAGAGGCGATCCAAAAGGCCTCTACAATCGCTCCCCTCGATCTGACACTTCTCACCGCCCTCGCTTATGGGCAGTACATGAATCAGAACTTTTGGGGGGTCGTAAAGACCGCGCAGCAGGTGCACAAGCGCAAGCATGACGGTGCCGCCATGATCCACTTCTTCGCCGCAGCGGCTTGGGAGGCGCAACAGAACTACTCAGAGGCACAAGGCGAGCTCGACACTCTTCTGAATGAAGATCCCAGATCGCCGGCCGCAGGGCAGGCTCACCAGATGATGCAGGAGATCAAGGAAGAGGCGAGCCGCCCTGCAGCAGCCGCCCCGGAATTAAAGGTCTCTTTCTCCGAGGTTCCGAGTGAAGTACCGTCTGGTCCGGCGCACTTGCCCGAGCGCATCCGCAAGCTCATGCAGGAGTCAAGAGAAAGTGCTCAAATCGCGGAAGCCGAGGCGGAAGCGTGTCCCAACTGCGGGGCTCCAGGCTCTCCAACTTCATCCGTGCCAGTTGCTGCGCCCGGCATCGCTCGTCAATCAAGAATCTCCCGCGAAAAGTACACCGGATTCACGCTCCGTTCCTCGGCCGAGGAAGTTGCAGTTTTCTTTGCTGCCACCGATCACGGAAAACCAGTAAGCAATCTCACCCTGAAAGATGTCGGAATTCGCGACGATAGCAAGCTACCGGCCGCCGTTACGGGGTTCCGCAACCAGTCCGAATTGCCCCTTCGGCTCGGTCTCGTCATCGATACCAGCGATTCCGTTGCCGCGCGCTTCAAGTTTGAACAGGAGTGTGCTGCGCGATTTCTGCAGAAAGTGGTAACTGGACCAGATGATTTGGCCTTTGTGGTCGGATTTGCCAATTCCGTGCTTCTGATCCAGGATTTCAGTGACGACCAGAGGCTGATCTCTCATGCTGTCAGCCAACTCGTGCCTTCGGGAGGCACTGCCTTGTGGGATGCTGTCGCCTTTGCCGCCGACAAACTCGCGACCCGCCCTGAATCCCAGCCCGTCGCCAGAATTCTCGTCGTCATCAGCGACGGAGACGATAACTCCAGCAGCGCCACGGCAAAAGAGGCGATCAACCACGCACAGCATGGAGAAGTTACGACTTACACTGTCAGCACTCGTGATATTACCGATACGGTCGTAAGCTCTTTAGTGGGTGAGCATGCTTTAAAGACCTTGGCCGACCTCACCGGAGGCGCCGCCTTGACACCGGGTTCCATTCATCGCCTCAACGGAAGCTTGACTGATCTGCAACAGGTGATCCGAAGCCGTTATCTGGTTTCCTACAAGCCAGCACTCTTCAAGCGTAATGGGCAGTATCGAGCCATCGATATCACCGCTGAGAAAGACGGCCACAAACTGCACGTGTATGCCCGCAAAGGCTACTTCGCAGCAGCGAGTGCGCCCCCCTCAGATCAGTTTTGAGCTGCGAACTGGCATCGCTTCCTTGCTTTCGCAATTGCTAGTAGCAGAGCCGTTACGCAGCAGATTGAATCACTTCAGCAAAAATAACGAGAGGCAGCTGCTTGCGAAAATTGTCCCGGCGTCTAGTGGCCCCCGACGCGCTCTTCGATCTTCGAGACAAACTTCGGCGTGTGGCTTTTCATCAGCTGTTCCAGGCCAGGCCTGAACTCGTGGAGGAGATTCATGCCCGCGTCGTTGCCAATCGTCGAACCAAAATCGCTGAACGGAGCGGAGGCCGACCGATTCCAGGCTGGACGGTACGCCATGTGCAGTGCGGCCGCACTCAACACACCAGCGAAGTACGAGGTGTTGACCCTGCCCTTGCCAGTTTCATCACGCGTAACAAAAATACGCGAGGCTGCATATAGCGCCCGTCCCTTCAAACTATCGCTGGTCGACGGATGGTAGTTTAAATTTCGCTTGAGCAGCGCCGGATACAGGTACTTATCAAAAAGGTTATGGGAGGTTTTTTGGCCAGAAGCGGCTGGATAGACAGGGCTGAACACAGAGCTCGCGGGCCGAGCCATATTTCCCATCCCCGATCGGCTTGTCACCTCTGCGCTAGCTGCGAAGCGCGCGCTGCCTTCAGCGGCGAATATTCGCCCCGTTCCCAACTGCTCCGAGGCTGCTGCCGACGGGGCATCCGGCAGAGAGCTTAACACCATCATGTCGAGTCGCTGCTGGCAAACTGCTCCACAAGCCGCCAGCAACAGGAAGGATGCGACTCGGATTGAAAAAATTGACGTAACCATAACCACAACTCAACCTGAAAGTAGCACGTCAGCGGCCACACTTCTGAGCAACACAGCTCGTTTCCCAGCCATAGCTTGGGTGACGAAAGCCAACCCTTGGTTGTGAACCATATTCCAATCGCATTGTTTCTAAGGTATTTATGCGAGTCTGATGTGCAAACTACCGTACCTCGCAAAAGCCTGACTGAGCCGTATACCTATCAATCGTCGCCTCGGTCTTGATTAGCGAAGAAATAGTTTTGGCATAGCTGTGTTGACTTTTACGCGGTGTGCAACCGGTGGTACGGATATAGGTAAAGCCTTTCATCAGAAACTGTTCTCATTAAAACCCGCGGCTGTGCTCTCGTTGCCAGATCTGAGAAAAAATACTCATCGACTGTCGATCTCCCTCTCGAAGACGCAGGACGATTCGCGGCGGGCCGAAGAGACTGCCCAGCAAGCCCCGCATTTGCTAGAGGCAATAGCAAGGGCGGACAGACTTCAAGGTGCGCGTATCCAACATCAGTGAAAGCAAATCCCCGGCAATGTACTCGGTGTTATGCAGATGTTTTGCTAACCCAGTTGCAGATGTTTGCGACTACGCAGCGAGGGCGGACACATACAGGAAAATACTGATGCAACTAAGTCCTTGTATATCAATGCGATATATAGTATTACTTAAGATGATCGACTAGCCACAATGGCATTCGCCGTGCACTCAAAGTAGCGGAGGATCACTTCACCCATGCGTCGCTCGATAAGGTTTTTTGCAATTTCGCTCCCGCTGCTGCTGATACTTTCAGGAGCGGCACTCGCCGACAGCTGCGATACGTTCTCGGCTTTCAAATGCGCCAAAGGCGTGCACGATGGCGCCTTTATCGGAGGTTCCGGAAGCGCCATCTCCTCACCCGGAGCAGGACTTCTTCTTAACAGCAATATGTTCACGGTTTCCACCCACAACGGTGCTGGTGGGGCCGACGTGATTATCCTTGCCGCCTCCAGTGCGCCCTTGACGGGCACTTTGGATGGAAAGTCATTCGTCAGCCTGGGCAGCTCTCTTACAGGAAGCTTCCCGGAAGATGGCGCCAATGGAGCAATCGTCACCAATTTGCAACAGGCGAGTCTCTGTGGTGCCTGCGCGTCCAAACTGTACTTCGGCTATGTTGACCTAGGCGTCGCGCTCCCAGCCAAGGGCACAATTACCGTCACCGCCAGCGGGGTTGGTGCGGGAACCGCAGTTTATGCAGAAGTGCTGAACAGCAGTGGAAAGATCATCTACATTACTGCGAACTCGGAGTCGGGAGTGTTCGGAAAGACTCTTAGCACGGTTCCAGAACCCGGATCGCTTTCGCTGCTATTTACCGGCCTGTGCGGCATCACCGGGGGCGCATGGCGTAAACTGCGCGGCTAATTTCAACCTGTTGTTACAGACCTCGGGCGAACCTGCCCGAGGTTTTCTTTTTGCTCGAGAGATTATCGTCCGCAGATTGACCGCGGCTCAACGATCACCCTAAGATGCCAGCACATTCTGCATGTCCGGTCACAATGTTATTGAGTCAGCGTGCAGCGAAATGAAGCGTGGCCCGTCTATTACCACGCCGTCGCGATTTCTGGGAGGAGAATGGATGATGAAGAATCTTATGGTTGTTCCGGTAATTCTGCTGGTCTGCACTTTCGCTTTCGCGCAGGGTGACGAAGTTGCTCCCAATGAGAATCTGGTTGCCGAGGGGATTCCCAAAATTCCTGTTTCTCTGGCCGACGCCGTGGGCCGCTACAGTGAGTTTCGCTCCGCCGACTTCACCAGTTGGCACCCAAACAAGCGCGAGATGCTGATTACAACCCGCTTTGCCGATACCGCTCAAGTGCATCAGGTAAAGTTCCCGGGTGGCGCAAGGACTCAGCTCACGTTTTTCCCCGACCGCATCGCAGGGGCCGAGTACCAGCCGGGTAGTGGCGACTCGCTCCTGTTCGTGAAAGACATTGGCGGAGGCGAGTTCTTCCAACTCTATCGCTACGACTTTTCTACTGGCGACATCACGCTGTTGACGGACGGCAAGTCGCGCAACATCAGTCCGCACTGGTCGTATCAAGGCGACCGCGTGGCTTACGGTTCTACCAAGCGCACGGGGAACGATGTGGACATTTGGGTGGTAAAAGCGAGCGATCCAGGAAGTGCGCACATGGTTGCGCAAATGGAAGGAGGAGGATGGGAAGTTTCCGACTGGTCGCCCGACGGCAAGCAGTTGCTGGCGACAGACACCGTGTCGGCGGCGGAGAGCTACGTGTGGCTCATCGACATCGCAGCCGGGAAAAAGGACTTGCTCACTCCAAAGACTGGCTCAGAAAAGACCGGCCCAGAAACCGTGGCATACAGTAATGCACACTTTGGCAAAGATGGTAAGGGCATCTACTTCACCAGCGATCAGGACTCGGAGTTCGAGAGGCTGGTTTTCATGGACCTGAGCTCGCACAAGACTACGGTGCTGACTCCCGATCTCAAATGGGATGTGGATGAATTTGATCTGTCGAAAGACGGGCGCTGGATTGCCTTCGAGGCGAATGAGGATGGCATAAGCGTCCTACATGTTCTCGACATCAGTGCAAGAAAGGAAGTCCCGGTCCCCAAGCTTCCGGTCGGCGTGTTGTACGGCATCTCCTGGCGCAATCACTCCCGCGAGGTAGCCTTCAATTTGAGTACGGCGAGCCAGGACTATGACGCGTACTCGTTGGATATGGCGACGGGCAAGTTGGAGCGTTGGACCTTCAGCGAGACTGGCGGACTTAACACTGCGGGGTTCGCGGAGCCCAAGTTGATCCACTGGAAGTCATGGGATGACCGCTCCATTTCCGCGTTCCTCTACAAACCTCCGGCGAAGTTCGCCGGCAAACGTCCGGTGATTATCGATATTCACGGGGGGCCTGAAGGTCAGGTCCGTCCTGACTTTCTTGGACGCGACAACTATTACATTAACGAACTCGGCATAGCCATCATCTATCCGAACGTACGCGGCTCGACCGGGTACGGCAAGACTTTTCAGAAACTCGACAACGGACTTCTTCGCGAAGGCTCGTACAAGGACATCAATTCCCTGCTCGACTGGATTCAAACTCAGCCCGACCTCGACGCCGGAAAAGTAATGATCACGGGCGGGAGCTACGGCGGATTCATGACTCTCGCCGTAGCTACGAATTACAACGACCGCATTTGTTGTTCTGTGGATGTGGTGGGGCCGTCGAATCTGGTCACATTTCTTGAACACACTTCAGGTTACCGGCAGGATCTGCGGCGGGTCGAATATGGCGATGAGCGCGACCCGAAGATGCACGAATTTCTGGAAAGCATCGCGCCCGCCAACAAAGCGAAGAATATCACCAAGCCGCTGTTTGTAATCGCCGGACAAAACGACCCGCGCGTTCCTGCCAGCGAGTCGGCGCAGATGGTGCAGGTGGTACGGAAGAATGGGACCCCGGTGTGGTGGCTACTGGCCAAAGACGAAGGCCACGGCTTCGCCAAGAAGAAGAACCGCGATTATCAGTTTTATGCGACGGTGATGTTTGTGAAGGAATATCTGCTGAAGTGAAATGCATTGTGTAGAGGCGTAACTGGTTTCGTCCGGCGGCGTGGTGCCGCAAAACAAAATGAGCGACCTACGCCTCTACGATTCGGCTACTCTTAGGCCGCCAGGCCTTAGCTTGTGCTTCAAGTCTTCCGCGATCTGCTTTCCGTGGAAGCGTCCATTCTCGATGAATATTTCGTTTGTGCTGGAGCCTGCGACAATCACTCCCGCTACATAGACTCCGGGTACATTGCTTTCAAGCGTAACCGGATCGCAAACTGGGCGGCACTGCTGGTCAGAAAGCTCGATGCCCATGCTGCGCAAAAAATCGTAGTCGGGATGGTAGCCAATCAGTGCCAGCACGAAATCATTCTTCAATCGCATGGGACCATGCGGAGTCACAATCACAACATAGTCTATCCCGATTTCCCGCACGGAACTGTTGAAGTAAGCCTCGATGTCTCCATTCTTAATGCGATTCTCCAGGTCTGGCTTAATCCAGTATTTGACATGGCGATGCAGCTGCGAACCGCGATAGACGAGGGTTACGCGGGCGCCGTGCCGCCAGAGATCGAGCGCGGCGATGGCGGCTGAGTTCTTGCCGCCGATCACCAGCACATCGCTGTCGTAATAAGGATGAGGCTCGCCGTAGTAGTGCGAAACCTTGGGCAGATCCTCGCTGGGCAGACAAAGCTGATTGGCCAGATCGTAGTATCCAGTGGAGACGATCACTTTGCGGGTTTGGTAGTCATGCGGACGGCCGGCGCGGTCGGTAGCGGTGATACTGAAGTTGCCATCTTCTCCCATCACCGTCTTGACCCACTCGTACTGGCGAATATCGAGACGATAGTGTTCCGCGACTTTGCGGTAGTACTCGAGAGCTTCTTCGCGAGTAGGCTTTTGGTTCGCAGTGGTGAAAGGAATCTCGCCGATCTCCAGAAGTTCAGGAGTTGTAAAAAACAGCATCCCCGCCGGATAGTGAAACAGCGAATTCACCAGGCAGCCCTTGTCTACCACTACGACTTTGAGGCCCAGCTTTTGCGCCTCGATGGCGCACGCCAATCCGGTCGGCCCAGCCCCGATGACGAGCACGTCGGTGCGCATCTCGGGATGGGGCTCAACCTTGGCCTTAGGCAGAGTTTCAGTGACGTCGGCAGTGAGAGCGTTGGGCATTCGGTTTTTCGTGACGGTCGGGCACACGACTGGGGGCGAGGACTGTCAGAAACCGATGATTTTAGCATGCGGACTCTCTCAGCCCTGTGGACATCACGTGGGCGTGCGCTGGAGCACGCTGCGGCGCTTGCTCCGCGCTATAATCTCGGGTTACTCCATTCACATCGCTCTATTCAGGACTTACTATGCCCACCTCCGTAGAATCCATGAGCCGAATGCGCACTGAATCCGACAGCATGGGAAAGATCGAAGTCCCAGCCAATGTGTACTGGGGCGCTCAGACCCAGCGCTCATTGCTGCATTTCAACATTGGGCGCGACACCATGCCGCCGGAGTTGATTCATGCTTTCGGCATTCTCAAGAAGGCATGTGCGCTGGTGAATCAGGACTTGGGCAAGTTGCCAGCCGATAAAGCAAAGCTGATTGTGCAGGCGGCGGACGAGGTAATTGCGGGCAGACTGGATGATCAGTTCCCCTTGCGCGTCTGGCAAACCGGAAGCGGCACCCAGACCAACATGAACGTGAACGAGGTCATCTCGAATCGGGCGATTGAAATTGCGGGCGGCGAGATGGGGTCAAAGAAGCCGGTGCATCCCAATGATGACGTGAATATGTCGCAGTCGTCGAATGACACGTTTCCGGCGGCCATGCACATCGCCGCTGCGGATCGAGTGAAGAACGCGCTGATTCCGGCGATTCGTAGCGTGCACGATGCGATTGCGGCCAAAGCAAAAGAATTCAATGACATCGTCAAGATCGGCCGCACCCATTTGCAGGATGCCGTGCCGCTTACTTTCGGCCAGGAGTTCGGCGGCTGGGCCAGCCTGCTGGAGCGCGATGTCAAGCGGCTGGAGCAGGCTCTGGACGGGCTTTACGATTTGGCGATCGGCGGAACTGCAGTGGGAACGGGTTTGAATACGCATCCGGAATTTGCGGAGCGCGCTGCAAAAACAATTGCCGAACTCACTGCACTTCCCTTCCGCTCCCATGCCAACAAATTTGCCGCGCTGTCGGCGCACGATGAGATCGTATTCGCGCAGGGCGCGATGGAGACGCTCGCGGCTTCTCTGATGAAGATTTCGAACGACATCCGCTGGCTGGCTTCCGGGCCGCGCTGCGGACTAGGCGAGCTTTCGATTCCTGAGAACGAGCCGGGGTCATCGATTATGCCGGGCAAGGTGAATCCCACGCAGGCTGAGGCGATGACGATGGTCTGCGTGCAGGTTCACGGCGCAACCGCGGCAGTGGGCATGGCCGGATCGCAGGGCAACTTTGAACTCAACGTTTACAAGCCGGTGATCATTTACAACTTTCTGCACTCGGTCACGCTGATCGCCGACGCCTGTCACGGATATGTCGAATACATGATCAAAGGCATCGAGGTGGATCGCGCCAAAGTCGATTGGTATGTGAAGAATTCGCTGATGCTGGTGACGGCGCTGGCTCCGAAGGTTGGCTACGATAAAGCCGCGCAGATCGCGCACACGGCCCATGTTGAACACAGTAGCCTGCGCGAAGCGGCGCTGAAGCTGGGCTATCTTTCGGGCGAGGAATTCGATCAGTTGGTAAGACCGGAGAGGATGACGCGTCCGTAGTGGGGTTCCTCCTGAAAATAAAGTTCGGGGCGTTGTTACAGCGAGCGTGGGATCGCTCGCGAACTGAACGTCTCGATACCCCCCTGCCCCTCCCCCCTCCCATCCTTGGAATCATCACGTTGGCAGGGAAATTCCCTGCAAAATCCGGATGTCAAAGAACTTAGATACTAAAATCCGTAAACCAAAGGACTTTGGGGCGCAGCGGATTGGCTTGTACCGACCATGACGGCCTCGACCATGATTGCGCAAGTGATGGGCTGTGGACAAGGTTAGACGGGAATAGGTACTTGTTGAAAACTGCAATATCAACTCTCGTCAGCGACCACGAAGGGACACTAGCGCTTCGGTTTCGGCACCTTGCTGATCGGAACGGTGCTGATCGGAACGCTCCTCAGGAGAGTGTCTATGGCGGCCAGCGGGTCGCCTTTAATGACCAGCCTCTCCTCTTGAGGGCCGGGTTTATCCTTCCGGCGCTTCGGCTTTGGTTTCTTCGGCATTTTGAATTAGTATCATATCGGTATCTATCTGGGGAAAAAGTGGTGCCCCGGATGGGGTTCGGACCCATAAGCCATAAAATGGCACGCGGGTGCAAGCCGCGTCTGTATGCCAATTCCAGCACCGAGGCACGATTAAAGGCGCTGAATGTAGGGACGGTGACGCCCACCAAGACCTCTCCCGTCCCTGCTTTGTTCGGGCCGATCAGCGCGGCCCTGACACCCTCCTCATTTTCAGTTCTCCGACAAAACTCATTGCCGCTAACCCTTCTTGGGCTTCTTTGTGTATTGCTGTTTTATCGCTTCCACATCTCTTTGCATGGTTGCCGCTACTTGCTCAGCGGCTTGCCGAGTAGCCTCTATAGTCTCTATGTCACGCTGCACGATAGCTTGGTGCATTTTGGCGATTCGTTTCGCCTCGTTCAGGTATTCTCCTGTGGCCTCTGCATAACTAGGGGGTTCCTCAGCAAGTGCTCGCTCTATGGACGAAATCCATCGGTAGCCAACGATCTGGCCGTCATTGGTTTTTTCTGGTCTTACCTCGCCTTGCTCCTCAAGTCTTTTCAGACAATTGTGAATCGGTGTGAGCGGTTGGCGATATTTGGAGAACTGGAATCCGAGATTCGTCAAGCCATCGCGTATGTCCGGAGGGGTTACGGCCACGTTTCGATTTTGCTGGAGCACCAGACGGACGGCATCGGTGAACTTTATCATTCGCTTTCCGGGTCTGCCTCCTACAAAGGCGGAGACTTCGACATCGGACGGGTCTTCGTCTTCGTCCTCGCTGACTGTTCGCAGGCAATCTACCAGTTGTTTCCAGTGGATGATCTCGGCGTCAATCGCGGCGCGTTGCTTGTCGATTTCGGCGCGGGCTGAGACAAACTCATTAAGTTTCTGGGTTGCAACCACCAGAGCTTCTTTAAGTGGTTTAAGTGGATCGTTCATGGTACGAAATTATGACACAGAAAAAGGTAAGCCGCAATACAGAAAAAGAGGTAATAACGGTTGGGCTTTGGCGCTAGAACAGGCCGAGCTTGCTCTGTATAAGAATAGAGCGAGAAAGGCCCATATAATGCAAGCTATTCGCTTCTTTCAGGAGCAGATCAAGAAGGGTATTCCGTGGCCGACGAAGGCAAGAATATCTAAAACTAGGTAAGATTTTTCTTGATACTTACTGAAAATCATGCTACTCTTTTGGCATGATTAAGAACCGATCAGCAGTTCTCGAAGCACTCAAGAATGCGTCAGTCGATGAAGCGAAAGCGGTCGCATTTCTGGAGAAGCAACGTTGGGCAGAACAGCCAACGTGCCCGCGTTGCTGGAGTCTTGCTGTGTACCAGATGAAGGGACGCGACGGAGAACGCAACAAGGATTATCGCTGGCGCTGCCGCGAGTGTAAGCAGTTCTTCACTGTCCGTACTGGTACAGTGTTCGAGGAAACACGGCTTCCGTTGCGGGTTTGGGTGTATGCGATCTGGAAAGCATGTTCCTCGAAGAAAGGAATTTCGGCGCTGCAACTTTCACGCGAGATGGAGATCACGCACAAGAGTGCGTTATTTATTCTCCGTCGCATTCGTCACGGTTTGGGTGAAGATTACGCGCCAAAACTGGCAGGAACAATTGAAGTGGATGAACTCTACATGGGCGGGAAGCCGCGCTACAAAGGGTCTCTCGCTGCTGGCAAGACGGGTCGCGGCACGGTCAAGATTCCGGTGGTGGGAATTGTTCAGCGCGACGGAGATGTGCGCTTTCGGATGATGCAGCGCATCACGGCGGAAAATATTGGCAAGTTTGTAGTAGAGAACGCGGACCTAACCTGTCGATTGATTACCGACGATTTGAACACTTACAAGCCAATCGGACGGGCATTTACGGGCGGCCATGAGATCGTAACGCACAGTGCGGGAGAGTACGTGCGCCCCGGAACAGATGTGCATTCGAACACAATCGAAGGCGTGTTCTCTCTGATTCGACGTGGAGTCATGGGAACGTTTCACAGCATTAGCCGTAAGCATCTGCCGAATTACCTGAATGAGTTTCAGTTCCGATGGAACACGCGGAAGATGAACGACGGGCAGCGCGTCGCGGCTGCAATCAAGCAGATCGACGGGAAGCGGCTGGAGTATCGGGAGTCAGTCGAGAACCCGCCGTATCTCCCGAAACCGACCCGGCAAATGGATGCAGCATTTTAGGGGGAACCAAAATGAAAGTAATGTGGCTGAACGATGCGTTGACACTTCGGGCTGAAAGCAAAGAGGAAAAATCGGCTCTAGCCATTCTGCATAGTGCGCTAAGGCCAGAGCCAGAACCAGATGCCACGGGGAGACGGAAGGTATGCTGTCAAATAGACTTCAGCAGGTTGATTGAGTTTTTGGCTTTGTAATCGCCGTTCTTATCGAATGACACTACAAAAAGCCTGTCCTTCTCGCTGTGTACGTGCTGCCACAGGTAATCAAATACGACCTTGGCTTCATCGGTCGTATCAACGCCCCAGACTGAATCTTGGACGTGCTTTGCGCCAATTTCATCAAGGGCGTCGTATAGGGGTTGGTAATTATAATCGGGCTTCCGGAGATCATACGAAATCAGAAATACGGCCATGCTATGTGCTCGCCTTCTGAGGGAAGGCGAGAGTTATACATGATAGGCAACGTTATTTCAACAAGTACCTATTCCCGAGGTTAGATGTCACTGTGGGCTTGTGGAAATTCCTTGAGCGGTTGGAAAGTCCCCGTGCGCGGTGAATCTGCGCAATGCAGTTACGGTGTCGCGACAACGCCTGGGGAAACGTGTGGCCCAGCTTAGTTCCGTACGAATGAATGAGGTGTGTGCTGCCCTGCGCTTCTCTCTGGGTTGCTATGCCAAACTAGTTAGCGCGCCCATCTGAGCGGGGGATACCGCGGGACAAATTCCCAGCGTGCCTGCAGTTCGGGTGCGCACCTTTCGAAAACCGCGAAAGGTGCGGCAGCCTCAGTGGTGGTAGTGCCTGCATAAAAAATCAAAGGTGGGCCAGCCCCCGGCAACCGCAAACAACAGCACCGTGGCATCCCAGCAGGGGCAAAATCGGAGGGTTACGTCACAAAGTACGTCACAAAACAAACCGAAGGGGCCATTCTCTCCTCGCAAACTGCTGAAAAGAATGGCGGGGACGACGGGACTCGAACCCGCGGCCTCTGCCGTGACAGGCAGGCGTTCTAACCAGCTGAACTACGCCCCCGCAAAGTGCCGACGCGCCAAATTGACGCGCCGGCTTAGCAGAATGATCGTAATGTTGGGCCACTGTGTGTTAGTGTTCCTCCGCACGCAGCGTAGTCTCATCAACGGATCGGGACACCTCCCTGCCGAGACGCAGGCCAGCTAAGTGATCAAAGCGGAAGTGCTGTCCGGCATAGATTCGGCTTAAACCTGCTTCGCGCTTAGCAGCGGAGAAACTAGGGAAGTGGCGCGTGACTCCCGGCAGAACCTCGGATGTGACATCGAAGGTGAATTTGTCTCCAAAATAAAACGCTAATACTGTTGCGGCGGCGCTGCTGGTAGCACTGTGAGCACCAGGATAGGAGGGATCCGGCGCGGTTTTGGTCGACAATGGCAGCCAATCGGAATCGGTGAGCTCCGCCGGAGTCACCGGCCGCCAGAAGTGATAGATGTATTTCGCTTCGAAGAACGAGATCGTGGCGTCGGCCATGCCAAAATTCGCTAGCGCGAAAACGCGTGCACTCTGTTCAAGGTTCAGGTTGTGCGCGATGGCCGCCGTCTGGGTGATCTCGTTCCAGTAATTTTGGATCTTGCCACCCCAGAAGTTCCCGATCAAGGTTTGCTCGGGTGTGCGCGTTGTGCTGTCGATCTCGCCAATGCTCTGTACCTCAGCAAGGTCTCGAATGTATTCTTTGTCGGTCAATGCCGGCGGCGGGTCGGGAAGGAATTCGCGCGCATTGACGATCGCAAAGGGAGTCACATCGCCCCATTGCGTAAAGTCGGCCGGGGTGAAATCCGGTGGTGTAGCCCGATAGAATCCCGGAATATTTTTGTCTGTGAATCCTGGCTGAGGAGCGCCGGAGCCATCATTGGCGCGGAATGCCAGGATCTGAGCAGCGACAGTCTGACCCACCGTGATGCCATCGTTCTTCACTTTCCCATCAGGAATCTGGGCTAAATCCTGTTGAAGTTCGGTGTCCAGTGTGGCCTGAAATGCGGGATAAATAGACAGCAACACGTCGTGCGCTGCCTGGTCCGCTGCCGCCACTTTAGACGTTTGTGGCGGCACATCGGCGAGACGCACCAGATAGGGATTGAATTCTCCGGCAATGTTGTTGACAGCGTCATAGATCGCGGCGTGAAGAATCGCGAAGCTGCGCGTCGAATGAACAGTGGACGGCTGGGCACCCGGAGTCCGCACGATTACCAGAAGAGTTCTATTCCACTCGATAACGGGGTTGACAGACTGATTTGTGTTTGTGGGGGGCTGTTCATGCCTTGTCCTAGAGCCCGATGTGACCTGGGCTTGAAGACTCGCGCACATGAACGCAGCGACGACCAACATCTTACGCATAAATTTGTCTTTGCTCCGTTTTGTTCGAATTGGGGTACTTACAGAGAGGGAACGAGTTCTCTCAGCCGCACCCCTACTCTGTACAACCGTACTCGTCGCAGGCTTATTCCATTGGTGTGACAAAATCGTCGAAATATCAGCGCGAGCCTGCTCGTAAGCAGGTTTCTCGAAGGCGACCCGGAAAAGGATGTTATGTACTGTGGGAACTAAGCAGTGGCAATCGCTGCTGAGTGGTATCTTTCACGGTACCTGGCTGTTCAGGCGGGCTTCGCTCCTCGAATTATCCGCAACGCCTGGGAATAAACCAGCTGGCCGACAGTTTAAGTATTTGTGCACATGTCTGCCGCGGAGATTCAACATGTCTCATTCGAAGAATTAGCTGTGCCACTCTTCGACCAGCTCTACAATTTCGCGCATTGGCTGACAAGGAGCACGCTTCGCCACCACCCATCGGAGATAAGAACCGGATGCGCTAATCAGCGCCCCCCGGGAACTTGCGCCCTGAACACAAGACAGGATTGGGGGAGGTTATTAATGAAGTACAGGTTGCGATACGCCACCCTGCTGGTTTCCCTTCTGGGTGTCACTTTGAGCGCCAGCGCGCGTGACGCAGTCTTGCCTGCGGGCACTCTGCTGCAATGCACTCTCAATGAGCCGAACTTCTCTTCAGCCACTGTGGCGGTAGGAGATCCCGTTCTCTGCCATCTGCGCGACATAGTCGAATTCGGCCAGCAAGCGTTCCCGCGCGGCAGCTATCTGGTCGGACACCTTGAGTCCGCCAAGGATCCAGGACACCTCGTCGGCAAGGGATATCTCAAACTGGTCTTCGATCGCATTGGACTTCCCACCGGCGACCTGCCCCTGGATGCCAAGGTGATCGCAGCCAGCGGCTACCGGGTCGACCGTGAAGGCAAAATCGATGGCAAGGGGCACGCCAAGCGGGATGCCGTCGAATGGACGCTGCCCCCGCTCTGGCCCTGGAAGGTGATCATGCTACCCGCCCGCAGTCCGCGTCCCAAGCTTAAGGGTGAGTCCAAGCTCACTCTGCGCCTCATGGATGATGTGGACATCCCGCAAGTGCCGCAGACCTATGGTCCCGGATGGCACTCCTTCGGCCAGCCGCAGAACGAGTCCTTCGGCTCCCAACCAACCAATGGCCAGTCTCAACGGGCTCTGCGCCAAGTTTCCTCAGCGGCGGAACAGACGTCTTTAGCGGCTCCACGGGCCGTCAACGCCACCTTCACCTCGCGCGATGTCGCGAATCCGACGCCCAGCATTGCGGAAGTCCCCGACATGCCGGTCTTCATCTTGAACACCGGCACACTGCTCGCCGTCAGCGCATACGGATACCAGGACCATCGCATCACCTACACCCTTGCGTCTGGCGGAGAAGGCGTGATCAGCTCCGACGAGGTCGACTGGAACACCACGATTCGTTTCAACGCCCAACGCTTTGCCTTTGCATCTGTAGGACAGAGAATCTGATTCGTGCGCACGAAGCGAACGCAAACTTATGTCTGTTCTAGTTATGGGCGGTGGAGGTACGGGCCAGCTTGCGGCCGCCTACCTGCGCATGCGCTTTCCGAACCTGGGGGTGGCCGTGGTGGAAGGTCCGGACAAGAATCGTCCGATTGTGGGGGAATCGCTGGTCGAGGTCAGTGTCGATTTCCTCCTTGAACTTGGGTTTGGCGACTACCTGGTGGAAAAGCACTATCCGAAATACGGCCTGACCTATTACTTCAAGCGGGATATCGGCAATCCCGCGGATCGCACTTACGTTGTGGACGAAATTCCCACCGCGCCGCCCATCCTCTCTTTCCAGATCAACCGCTTCACGTTCGACCGCGAAGTGCGGCGGCGCAATCTGCAGAATGGCGTTCAGTTAATCGAAGGCACGGTGTCGGGGGTCGAAATCAACGGCGCTGGTCGGCACGTCGCTACCGTGCGCAACGCCGATGGCGAGAAACAAACGTTTCACGCCCGCTGGCTCGTCGATGCCACAGGCCGGAACCGCCTGCTCGCCAAACAGTTGCAACTCCAAGAACCGGTCCAGGAACAAAAGAACGTTTTCTGGTTTCGGCTGAAAAATTTCGATCCCGACATTCTCACCCAAATCCAGGCCATTAAGAAGCAGAACCGCTGCTACGTTCCTTACTACGCCACTCATCATTTTTTTGGAAAAGGGAACTGGATCTGGTACATCCCAATGCGCTCGCCCGAAAATGAGCCGCTGGTCAGCATCGGCATCACCTATCGCAAGGGCGTCTACCCGTACGGCGAGCCGCGCACGATGGAGCAGTTCCTCGATTGCGTGAGGCGGGAGCACCCTGTCATCGTGGATCTCGTGCGCAGCGGCGAGGTCGTGGACACCAATTTCTATGGCTCCTACATGTGGGAATGCCGCCGGCGCTACTCCGCTGATCGCTGGTATGTGATTGGCGATGCGGGCGATACGGTTGATCCGCTTTACAGCGTTGGCCTGGCCTTGTCGTCTCTTCAGATCCGACAGATCGCGGCCATCATTCAAAGGGAGCTGGACGGCGGCGACACCAAGGAGTTCACCGAAGATCTCGACACTGCTATCGCGGCGTTTCAGCGAAGCGTCACCCGGGATACTACGCGGCTCTACGAGTGCATGGAGGATCCTTACCAATGCCACCTGCGAATTCATCTGGCCGTGAGCAAGCTCTTTCATATCGGGCTGCCGCTCCTTCTGAATGGCTACCTCTGGGATCCCCTGGGAGTGAAACTGGTGAATTGGTTCGCGAGCCTTGAGACGCTGGAAGCTGACTCTGTGGCTTTCCGAGACCTCATTCGGGCGGTGGCCGTAAATCCGAGAAACTGCGCGCTCTCGAACTTCATCAAAGTGCAGTCCGGGGAATCAATGAACTTCGGGTTCTACGAGCACCGCTGTGAGGAGGACATTCCAGCATCGTTGCGTCGTTTGGCGTTCAAGCTTGTGCGTTTGCGGCTTTCGCTGGTCCGAAAGCTCGGCTGGCGAGGGTTGATGTGGTTTAGCCAACACCGGGCTTTATTGAAAGACGTTCTCCGTGGGCTGCTTCTAGTGCCTTTCCATCGCGCCAAGCTGCGAGAAAGTAGGCTGGTACGGATGATCGTCAATTTCGGGCGTGCCGAACACTCGAAATATTGACAACCATTCGGCGGCCCGCATACGGTTCGCGGCTACAGGAAGCGGAAAGCCAGGACAAATTCCTTTTATTCCTGCGTGCTTGGCGTCCGCGTGAACAGGAAAATGTCGTCAACTTCGCCGGTCACGGCACGAGTGGAACTCGTGCCCTTCCCGAACCCGTTCCGGCTCGCCCCTCCGCATACTACGGCTCGGCAAGTTCGATTTCCTGAGTCAGCGCTGCGGACTTCGCCTCCTTCGGAGTGGTCGTAATCACGATCACGCTCACTAACACCAACAGCGTACCCACGACGGTGCGCGTGCCCAAGGCTTCTCCGCCCAGAAAATATCCGATCGCGACCGCCACCACGGGATTCACGTACGCGTACGTTCCAACTTTGGTGGGAGATTCGTGGTGAATTAGCCAGACGTAGGCGGTGAATCCGATGATTGAGCCGGCGACGATCAGATAAATCAGCGCCAGCCAGGCGCGAGGAGTCACCGCTGCAATGTGAAATCCCCGAAACTCGCCCAGCATGGCAGCAGTGGCGATAAGTAGAATGCCTCCGGCAAGCATTTGTGAGCCGGAGCTTATAACCTTCGATTCAGGCAAAGGCAGCTTGCGGGAGAGCGCGGCGGCGAGCGACCAACTGACGGCAGCGACGAGAAGCGCAATCGCGCCGGACGTGTTGATTGGAGCGTCGCCAAAACTGGCCGAGCGGCTTACCAACACGGCTACGCCTACGAGACCAATGAGAAGCGCGAGAGCGAGCCGCAGGCTCATTCGCTGCGTACGCAAAAGATAAATTTCAGCAAGCGCCATAAAAACTGGAATGGTCGCCATCATGACCGCGGCAATGCCTGAGGGCACGGTCTGCTCCGCCCAAAAGAGCAATCCGTAGTCCATCACGAAGATCAAGAAGGCAAGCAGCAGCAGAGAGAACCACTCGCGACGCGTAGGGCGAGGCGTGCCTTTAGCTCGCATCCACAAGTAGAGTAAGACCCCTGCGGTGAAGAAGCGCATTCCCGCGAAGAGAAAAGGGGGGACTTCGCGGACGCCGACGCGAATCCCCAGAAACGTCGACCCCCAGACGAAATAGATAATGGCAAAGGCCAGCAGAGTCTTCCATGGGCGGGGTCGGAGGGTTGTTGCTTCCATTAAACGGTCCTTTACGGCTCGAAGAAAAAGCCGTGCTGCTTAGATCGACAGCGCTGGGCCGTGCAAGCAAATTCTGTTTAAAAAAGATTTTATGGACCTGACCAGTTACTCTCTGGGTGTGAATCGCGGCGCAACGCTCAGCAGGGGAGCCGAAGCGACTGTCCCTACCCGAGCGTGCTAATAGGCCCAGCGCATGAGTGCGGCACCCAAGGTGAAGCCGGCGCCCACCGAAGCCATCAACACCAGGCTTCCCTTCTTCAGCTTGCCTTGTTCGATGGCCGTATGCATCGCCAACGGGATCGTCCCCGCGGTGGTGTTCCCATAGCACTCGATGTTCGTAATAACGGCCTCCGGGCGCAGTCCAAGCCGATCTGCCGTGGCGTTGATGATGCGAAGGTTCGCCTGGTGGGGGATAAAAGCGTCAATGTCAGACCCCGTGAGTCCATTGCGCTCCAGCAGTTTCAGGCAGGCTTCGGTTTGCTTGCGCACAGCAAACTTGAACACTTGCTGGCCATCCTGATGAACGTAATGCATTTTCTTGTCGACCGTTTCGTGCGATGAGGGGTTGAGACTTCCTCCCGCCGGCATCTGCAAATAACATCCGCCGGAACCATCGACTTCGTGGATAAAGTCGATCAAGCCGACGGAATCGTCTTCCGCCGGCTCCAGAATCACGGCACCAGCGCCGTCACCGAAGATCACGCAGGTTGCGCGGTCGGTGTAATCGATGATGGAGGACATCACGTCGGCGCCAATTACGAGCACCCGCTTATGCGTGCCAGTAGCGATAAATTGCGCACCCGTCTGCACCGCGTAGATGAAGGCGGAGCAAGCGGCGGAGAGATCGAATCCCCACACTCCTTGGGCGCCCAGCTTGTGCTGAACCAGGCAGGCGGTCGAAGGAAAAAACATGTCGGGGGTTACGGTGCCGACGATGATGGCATCCATGTCGCTGGGAGACAGGCCGCGCTGGGCAAGAGCTTTTTTCGCGGCCTCCACTGCGAGGTCACTGGTTGCCACGCCTTTGTTCACAATGTGCCGTTCGCGGATGCCGACGCGGCTGAGAATCCAGTCATTGGTTGTGTCAACCATTTTTTCCAGGTCGGCGTTGGTGAGGAGGCGAGGCGGCACATAGGTGCCGAGTGCGCTGATTTTGGCGCGGATAGGTTTGGTCAAATGAGAGGCTCCTGAGTACGAGACTCAGTATTTTGCAGGATTGGAGGGCAGAATGTCTAACCGGCACTTGCACGCGGCAGAACAAAGGCTCAGAAAAGAAGTTGAAGGACTGGATTTCCCTTGCTTTTGCTTTTCTTTCCTTTGCTTTGCCGCGCTTGCTGTGCCGCGCCGGAGTCAGGCGATTCGACGAGATTCGTGGGTCATCCACTCGCGAACGAAATTGGGACACGAGATCAGGTCAAACACGCAACCCTCTCCACGCATCAGGTAAAGCAGCGCGGCGCGGTCGACTTCTTCAAGATTCTCGAGATCGAGCAACACCCACAACTCGCATGCGCCCGCAGTTTGAACAAGTTGATCCAGATAAGAAAGATGACCCTGAAATAACTTGCCAGAAACGCGAATGGTGACATCGGGAATATTTGAAATCGATAAAGCCTTTTGCATTTCACCCCTCCAGGCGGAGCAACTGAGTTCTTGCCCTGCATCTGTATAAATAACGATTGAGAAGGGGGGTCTTGCGAAAAGAGTGGTATAGAGGGTGTAAAGATTTGTTAGGGCAAAATTTTGTTAGGGCAAAATGAGGAGGCGGCGCTAACCGTGCCCGACCGAATGAAAACTTATAAGCCAGGCACCGGGAACCCACTGCACACGCAAGAGCCCGTTACCGTTGCTTCCTTCCGGACCTGGCGGGGTTGGCGAGAGTACGTCGCGTGGGACCGATGCCTGACCTGAATCATTCTAGCAAACGGCAGGCTTCTTCCACGGCGGGCAATCGTCTACCTACATCGCGGCGAAAAAGACAAGTGACTTTTGGTGCAAGAAAAATACCGGAAAGCCTTCCTTTCTCGAGGGAGAAGTCGAACAATAGAAACTGGAGAATAGGGTCAGACGCAGGGAAGCTTTAAGACTCTTCGATAGAGACCGATGCCGCAGTCCGTCCCAGAATTCGATGTCATTCCGCTGTCGCAGGCAATCAACAAGTACTTCGATCTTTCCATGTACTTGCTTGTGCTGACGGGGTTTGGAACCCTTGCCAGCACGGGGATTCTGGATTGGCCCGCGATAATTCTGGTGGGAACGGCGTTGGCAGTCCGGGGTTATTTGCTGGCCGAGCGCAGGCGCATCGTGTTTTCCGAGCGCTGGACCACCCCCCTTACGATTGCATATTTCGTTTTTTACGCTGTCGATTATTTCCTGCTCTCGCGCAGCTTTCTAACGGCTACTGTGCATCTGGTTTTGTTTGCTGTGGTGGTGCGAACTTTTTCGCTGCGTCGCGATCGCGATTACACCACGCTCGCGATTCTGGCTTTTCTGATGGTACTGGCTTCCGCCGTCCTTACCGTGGATAGCGCGTTCTTGTTATTTTTCGCGGGATTCACAGTAACGGCTGTGGCCACTTTCGTCCTGATGGAGATGCGCAGGTCGGGGAAAATGGCGCGCTTTCAGGCGCGGCATTCGCGCGACGAGCATGAGCACCGCCATCTGGCTTTTTCGCTGGCGCGGATCACGCCCGCGCTTGTGCTGATGATTTTGGCGGGAGCCGCCGCAGTATTTTTCCTTTTACCTCGCATGTCGGTGGGCTACCTGGGGGGCCACTCGTTTGGCACTGATCTTTCTACGGGCTTCAGTGATCGCGTGCAGTTGGGGCAGATTGGACAGATCCAGCAGTCCGATGCCGTAGTCATGCACATCCAGATTGAGGGAGATCAGCAGGGGCAGTACGCCTTGCACTGGCGCGGAGTGGCATTGGCGGATTTCGATGGGAAGAGCTGGTCCAATCCACAGGCAACCTACGTTCTGCGGCGCCAGTCGGAGGGCGGTTTCGCGATTCCCTACTTCAGCCAGGGATTGGCGGAGCCGGCAGTTGCGCAGACCCTCCGGGCATCCGGAGGGGGTGCGCATCTCATTCACTACCGCGTTTTGATGGAACCGATCGGCACCAATGTTTTTTTTCTGGCTCCCTGGGCCCGGCGGGTAAATGGAACCTACCGAGCGGTGGAGATTGATACTGGTGGCGCGGTATCGGATGTGGACGCTCAGCATCCCGTGAGTATCTACGAAGCGGATTCGGATATTTCCTCACCAGCAGCAGCGGATCTTCGCCAGGCAACAGGCAATCCTCCGCAATTTTCGTTTTCTTATTTGAAAGTCCCGGCGCTCGATCCCCGCATCCCGCAACTGGCGGTGCAAATTACAGCTTCCGCTTCCGACAATTACGACAAGGCTGCGGCGCTTGAAAAATACTTGCAATCGCATTATGGATACACGCTGCAGCTGCAACGCGCTCCGCTAAACGATCCACTTTCTAACTTTCTTTTCGTGCGCAAGCAGGGGCATTGCGAATACTTCGCCTCTTCGATGGCCGTGATGCTGCGGACGTTGGGCATTCCCTCACGAGTGGTCAATGGCTTCCGCAGCGATGAATTCAACGATCTGACTGCCAACTATGTAGTTCGGGCCAGGAATGCGCACTCCTGGGTGGAAGCATACTTTCCTGGGTACGGATGGGTGACGTTCGATCCAACGCCCGGCGGGTCAGTCGGCTCGCCACAAGGCTGGGGCCGAGCGATGCTCTACCTGGATGCAGCTGCATCGTTTTGGCGGGAGTGGGTGGTCAGTTATGACTCTACCCACCAGTACATGCTGGGGCAGTCGATGTTAAGCGGGACACGCCGCTCGTGGGAGGGAGCACGAAGATGGGCGCAGCTCCGCTACGCGCGGCTGATGAGTCTGGCAAGAAAGAGTCAGCGTGCCGTGGAACATTCGCCAAAACGCTGGCTTGGAGTGAGCGTAGCCGTGGTTCTTCTGTTGCTGCTACTTACGAATGCCGGCCGCATTGCCCACATGATCCGCACACGGCAGTTGCAGACCCATCCCGAACGCTCCCCAGACATGGCCGCAGTCATGTGGTACGAAAGAATGGCTCGATACCTGGCGCGGCGGGGAGTACGAAAATCCAGCAGCCAGACTGCGCAAGAGTTTGTGCGGGTAATCGAAGACAGCCGTTTGCGGGCACGGGTCGGCAAATTCACCGACGCGTACGAATCGGCGCGGTTTGGAGATTCCGCGGAAGATGCGATCCGCCTGCCGGAATTATATGAAGAGGTAGAGGCGGCGACGAAGAAGTAGGCACTAGAAATCCGCCCCATCACTCTGACGGGAACAACTCACTGAAAAGCCTTTCAAGAAGTTGCCGGTAATCGCGTTCACTGTGGGACTGCAAATAACGGCTCGCAGCGAGAATCACGGGCTTTGGATCGCCGGTTGCCTTGAGTCCGATCGACGCTGCCTTCGGCCGAGGGGCTGGGTTCTGTTTCGAACTCTGAACTAGATCAGAAACCAAAACTCCCTTCTGCACCCGCTCCCTCGCGCGGCTTACGTTTTCAAACAAATAGAACATGTCGTGGAATATCTTTAGCGACTCGATCGCTCGACAACCATCGGCAACCTTGCCATTTGCATCGACCGCGTAAATGTTGGGAACGGTCCAAAGCATTTGTCCAAATCCCTCCCGTTTCCACATGAGGCGACTCGAGGTGTAGGTTGCGTCGCGCAAATTATGCAGTTCGGCAGCAGTGATCAGGGTCTCGGCGGGCGCATCGATTTCTCGCACATACTCGTTCCAAATATTGACAATGCGCTGCTCCGGAATCAGTCGTGAATGCGCAACCGCCTCATATTCGGCATGCGCCACTTGATAGCGAACTCCTTGAGCGGCCCAGTAACGGTATTCGTGCTCAAGAAATCGTCCGGCAACCGCATCCACGAATTCCCTCGCATCGGATTCCGAATGGATGTTTCCCGCAAGTTCGTTCAGGTGGATGGCAGCCTGGCGCGCGAGCTCATACCTTTCATTCGCGTGCTCCATCGTCGACCCAGACTTCGGGTCGGGCTGCTGCGGAGGATCTGACATCTGTGGAGCGGCCAAGAGCAATGCAAGGGCGAGCAGGATAACGGCCATCGATTCCTCACCGGAGCTTGGACCATCTCGGCATTAGAAGCCGGATGCAAGAATGATAATCCGACCGAGAGCATCTCGCCAGTGTGGAGGGCTAGAAGTGGTAGACCACTCCGGCTCCGACGAAATAATTATGTTGACGAGTCTTGCCGGTATCGGCCAGAGGCAGATCGGGCGTGCCGGACCAGAAGTCGCGGCCCTGGCCGCGAATACTGAAACGGCGGCAGACTCTGACGTCTAAACCGATGCCGCCCTGGAGAACACCGGAGGTCGACGAGCCACCTGGATTCGTCCCCGCGTAGATGAGGGTGCTACTCTCGCTGAAATGAGCCAAGCCAGCGCCCAAGCTTACCCACGGAGAAACTGCGGTCTCGGGAAACAGGTTAAGGCGAGCTGATGGAGTAACGAATACTTGCCGGTAGCCGGGAGGAACGACGTCGCCGCCAGATCCCAGATCTTCATCAAGGTTGAAAACCACCGGCAGTTCTGCCGAGACTGAGAATACTGGACTAGCCAGCAAGACGCGGGCGTAATTGATTTCGAAAGTGATACCGTGTCCAGAGCGAACAAAAGGGTTGACAGTGGGAGTGTTCAGGCCGTGAACACCCTGATCGCTGATGAACGTTGCGCCAAGAATGCCAGTCAGTTCGCTCTTATAGTCTTGAGCCTCTGCTGAGGCGCTCAAAATTGTTATGGTGGCCGCCAACGCGGCAATCAGAGCTTGTTTCCCAGACATTTCCCCCCTCCAGAATGCGGGATAACTGCTTTTTTTTCGGTAAACCGTAGCCTAGCACGAGGAGTAAGCTTTTAAAGCGTGGGTCGATGCCGCTTGTTGTTACTGTAGTTCCCCTTGCGGCTGCCACGAGGAGTCAAGCGCGGCACGCTTATATCAGGCGGGTGGTTCTCTGTAGATGTTAAAATAATTAGATTGCATGCCCTCGAAGAACCTCACTGTATCGGCTCCTAACGAACAATCTGAGCTGACGCCGAAAACACCAACAGACGCAGCGCGGGCGCAAAAAGTCGGCTTCGTGAGCCTGGGGTGTCCGAAGAACCTTGTCGACAGCGAAGTGATGATGGGCCTCTTGGCACGCGCCGGAGCGGAACTCTCGCCTCGTGCAGAGGATGCGGACGTCATCGTTGTCAACACTTGTTCGTTCATCGAGAGCGCGCAGCAAGAATCCGTGAATGCGATTCTTGAGATGGCTGGCCACAAGACCTCAGGGCGCGCGAAGAAGTTGGTGGTCGCGGGGTGCCTGGTCGAGCGATTTCGCGATGAGATTCAGAAGCGCATCCCCGAAGTGGATGCGGTGGTCGGAACCGGAGAGTTGCAAAATATTCTGGCGGCCGCTGGCATCTCCCCAGACTCGACCGCCGGGAGCGATAACGATTCGGCCACGAATTCTCCCTTCGTAGTACTCAACTCGCGGCCCGAGGGCGATGCGCGAGCTGCACAAGGCCGATTCTCGCGCGAGCGATGGGACGGGGCAATCGCCGATCTGCCCAACTATCTGTACGATGAGGACACTCCGCGCATTTTGGCGACGCCGAAGTCCACAGCTTATATCAAGATTGCGGAAGGCTGCGATCATCCTTGCACGTTTTGCATCATTCCGCAGTTGCGGGGAAAGTTTCGCTCAAGGCGCTTTGAATCGGTGATCGCGGAAGCGGAGCGATTGGCGCAGGCCGGCGTGCGGGAGATCACGCTGATTGGGCAGGACACAACGTGCTACGGAGAGGACTTCGGCCTGAAGGATGGCCTCGCGCTTCTGCTTGAGAAACTTTCTAAGATCGAAGATTTGCGCTGGATTCGGTTCCTTTACGCTTACCCCAACAAGATCACGGGCAAACTTCTGGAGACGATCGGGTCACAGGAAAAAATCTGTTCTTACATGGATGTGCCGTTGCAGCATGCTTCGGCGTCGGTACTCAAGCGTATGAAGCGGGGCGGCGGAGCCGATGTATTTCTGCGATCGATTGCCAAGATGCGGAGCGCCATTTCCGGTGTGACGTTGCGGACTTCGTTTATCGTTGGCTTCCCCGGAGAAACTGAAAAAGAATTTCAAGAACTGTGCGATTTCGTTCGCGAGGCGCAATTTGATTGGATGGGAACATTCTCCTACTCCGACCAGGATGGCGCGGACGCTTACGGATTGGATAAGAAACTTTCGCCACGTGAAATCGAGCGGCGGCGAAAACACTTGATGGGGATTCAGCGGCAAATCAGCAAAAAGAAGAAGAAAGCACTTGTCGGAAAAGAATTCGATCTATTGCTCGAGGGAAATTCCGAGGAGACGGATCTTCTTATGGAAGGCCGCACCTCGATGCACGCTCCGGAAATCGACGGGAAGGTATTCGTGAACGATTTCCCGGAAGACCAAGAGCTTACACCGGGCGAGTTTTATCGCTGCCAGATTACCGAAGCGCATGATTACGACCTGGTGGCTAGAATTTTGTAGCTCCTTGCGAGGTGAGTTCCGTGCCTCGTTCGGCCAGAATTTGGAATATTTCTGAATGCCTCGCAAACGTACCCTCAAACTTCGCTGCCCAATCTGCAAGAAAGTAGTGAAGAGCGGCGATCCGGGATTTCCCTTCTGCAGTGATCGCTGCCGTACGATCGATCTTGGTAAGTGGGCGAGCGGGGCGTACGTGATTCCTTCACCCGTGGCCGATGGAGAACAGCAAATCCGAGACAGCGCTCCGGAAGATCAGGACGAAGAATCGTGAGAGACCCTTGGGAAATAGGCGACAAACTAAGAAACGCGGCGGAAGCGGACGTTAGCGCCGACGGCGCTACGCGAACGCTCGGCTCCTAACAATGGAAGCGCCAAAGGCCATCCAACCAACTCCGCTGTGGGCGACGCTCGTCGGCACCTTCTTTGGCACTGGCCGTATGCAGCCGGGGCCTGGTACGTGGGCATCGGCCGCTACCGTCTTGTTGTGGACGATGCTGGCCTATAATCTTCCGTCTTCGCTGCGAACCCCGATGGCCATCGGCCTGGCGTTATTGGTTACGCTGATCGGTATTCCTGCGGCCACACGGGTCGCGCGCGGGTCTGGAATCAAGGACCCGCAGTTTGTGGTGATCGACGAGGTTGCCGGCCAACTGGTAGCTCTGATCGGCATACCCCTCACGTGGAAATCTTTTCTCGCGGGCTTTATACTTTTTCGTGTCTTCGACATTGTGAAGCCACCCCCGGTGCGACAATTGGAGGCGATTCCAGAAGGCGCTGGAATCGTGCTGGACGACGTTGCCGCCGGCCTCTGCGCTTTGGCCGTTATGCATCTCTTTCTGCACTTTGGTCTTCTAAAGTAGTGCGAGTGTTTTCCTCATGGGATTTTCCGACCGCATCTTAGGCAAGAAGAACGTGAACGGTGGACCGCATATCGAATCGGTGTCGCCTGTCCTTGCGCTGGCCGGAGGCGAAATCCGGATCGCGGGTTCGGGATTGCGCTCACACGAATGGGAGCGGCCGCGGGTGCAGTTTGGCGAAATTGAAGGCGGGGTGGTCGTCAGTTCCGATTCTTTTGTAGTCGCTCGTGTGCCGGAGGGAGCGACATCCGGTCCGGTGGTGGTTGCCGCCGACGGCCACATCAGCAACTCGCACAGCGTCAAAGTAGCCGTTTCCATTGCCGAGAACCTGCATCCCGTCACCAATCCAGCCCTCGACGCACAAGGAAATATCTACGCCACTTTTTCTGGCTCGCGCGGTCAAAAAGTTCCCGTATCAATTTTTAAGATCGATACCAATTACACAGTGAAGCCTTTTGTGGCGGAGATGATGAACGCAACTTCGATCGCGTTCGACCGCGAAGGACGGATGTATGTGTCTTCGCGAAACGATGGCGCAGTTTACCGCGTAGCACCGAACGGGGCCATGACCACGTACGCGGAAGGCATGGGAATCGCCACAGGGATTGCTTTTGACCGAAATCAGAATCTGTATGTGGGCGACCGCAGTGGAACGGTCTTCAAGATTGGCCGCGACCAGCAGGTATTTGTTTTCGCGACATTAGAGCCGAGCGTATCCGCGTATCACCTCGCTTTTGGTCCGCAGGGCGATTTATTTGTTACGGGGCCAACCACTTCGAGCTTTGACGTGGTGCACCGAATCGATCCTCAAGGAACGGTGCACAAATTCTTCCGCGGCCTGGGGCGGCCGCAGGGCCTGGCTTTTGACGCTCTAGGCAATCTTTATGTCGCGGCATCTTTGGCGGGCAAACGCGGCATTGTGAAGATTACGCCTGAGGGCAATGCGAGCCTTGAAGTCGCAGGCCATGGCCTCGTAGGATTGGCTTTTGCGCCGGCACGAAGCGTGGTGCTGGCCACCACCGATGCGGTGCACCATCTTGCCTGGAATATTCCTGGACTCCCGCTGTTGCCGGAATAACTGTCCCAACTGCGTGTCGGCGCTCGTGCAATCTGCAGACTGCATTCGGCATTCAGCCATCAGCGTTGCCCGCCGGCTGAATACTGAATGCTGAGTGATGAATGCTGTTTTTCATTTACACTTCTAGCCGATGGACGCTGAGATCATTGCGGTTGGCTCTGAGTTGCTAACTCCCTTCCGCATGGACACAAACTCTCTTTTCCTCACCGAGCAGATGAATCAATTGGGTGTGGAAGTAATTTTCAAGAGCGTGGTGGGGGATGATTGCAGGCGTCTGGTGGCGGCCGCGCAGCACGCCTTGTTTCGATCAGACATTGTGATTTTCAGCGGCGGCCTCGGACCTACTGAGGACGACCTTACGCGCGAGGCCGTAGCCGAGGCGCTGGGAGTTGCATCGCACCGCGATGAAGCGGTTCTTGCCGGCATAGAACAACGTTTCGCGACCCGTGGCTGGAAGATGTCGCCCAATAACGCCAAACAGGCGGATGTGCTCGAGGGCGCGGTCGTGCTGCCCAA
This sequence comes from Candidatus Acidiferrum sp., assembly GCA_035602195.1. GTDB lineage: Bacteria > Acidobacteriota > Terriglobia > Terriglobales > Acidobacteriaceae > Sulfotelmatobacter. Next base: position 55,587 of record DATNMU010000292.1, on the reverse strand, counting down.
TCCAAATGGAACCGCGCCGGGTCAGTGGTTGAGTGGCAAGTTCGACGGGCGCGAGCGCATTGTCATATTGTTGCCCGGGCCTCCCCATGAACTGAAAGCCTTGTTTGAGGCGGAGTGTCGCGATCGGCTGCGGACAAAATTGCCTCCAGCGTTTCTGGCGACCCGGGTGCTGAAAGTAGCAATGCTGGGTGAATCGGCCGTCGACGCGCGCGTGGCGCCCATCTACAAGCGCTTCAGTGAAGTGCAAACCACAATTCTGGCGGGAGCGGGGGAAATCCAGCTGCATTTCAAATCGCGCGCTGCAACCATGGAAGCAGCCCAAGCGCGCGTCGACGAAGCAGCCGACGCGGTCGAGGAAGAACTGGACGACGCGGTGTACTCGCGAAATGGCGAATCTCTCGAACAGATTCTTGGCTACTGGTTGCAGATGCGCAATGCCACCCTCGCCGTGGCGGAATCCTGCACCGGGGGTTTACTCGGCGAAAGAATTACATCCGTAGGCGGCAGCTCGCGCTACTTTGCCGGCGGCGCGATTGTCTACTCCAATGCCGTAAAGGCCGACCTCGCCGGAGTCCCCGCCGATATGATCGAACGCCACGGCGCAGTGAGCCGCGAGGTTGCGGCTGCTTTGGGAGAGGGTATTCGCTATCGCTGCGAGGCAACTTTTGGTATTGGCATCACTGGCGTTGCCGGGCCATCAGGAGGAACGCCGGAGAAACCGGTCGGATTGGTTTACCACGCACTGGCTAGCGACAGCGGCACGGAAGTGATCGAGCGGAATTTTCCCGGCGACCGGAAGCGCATCCGCTGGTTCGCAACCACGCTGGCGCTGGATATGCTGCGTAGGAAGTTGATGTGAGGAACAGCTCTTAGCTGTTAGCTCTTAGCTGAAAACGATCTTTCGCCCTTTTTAAGCTAAAGGCTGAGAGCTAACAGCCAAGAGCTTACTTATGCGACTTTTCGTTGCTCTCGATGTCGACGATGCCATTCGCAGTCGCATCGCGGGCTTCATGGACGGTGTGCGCGGCTTTGCACCCGATGCGCGGTGGGTGCGAGCCGAATCGCTGCATCTCACGCTGAAGTTCATCGGAGAAAAATCAGAAGACGAAATGGAAAGCATCAAGAGAGCGCTGCAAAGTATTTCGGCGGAAGAGATCGACGTGAAGATTCGCGGCTACGGGTTTTTCCCGGGACCTCGTATGCCGCGGGTTTTCTGGATAGGAATTGAAGCGGGCCCTGCGCTTACGTCTCTGGCGGTGATTGTGGATGAGAAGTTGGCGGCGCTCGGCGTGCCGAAAGAAGAGCATGCTTTCTGTCCACATCTCACTCTCGCCCGCGGTGGCGGAGGGTCAGGTTCGCCGCGCAAACAGAAAGGTGAGAGACCGAATTGTGGTTTTCAAAAACTGCAGGAAAAACTAACGGCATTGCCCGCCCCAGAGTTTGGTGCGATGACCGCGCGCGAATTTTTTCTTTACCAGAGCCAGCCTTCGCCCGGCGGATCGAAGTACACGAAATTGGCGGGATTTCGCTTGCACTAGCGTCCATCTATGCGCATGTTATCGCTAATCGCCGCTGTGAGTTATCTGCTGGGCTCAATTCCATTTGGATATCTGATAGTGCGTGTTTTCCGTGGCGAGGACGTGCGCCAAAGCGGCAGCGGAAACATTGGGGCAACTAATGTCTCGCGCAAATCGCCGCCATTGGGAGTGTTAACGCTGATACTGGACGCGATGAAAGGAACGGCGGCGGTAGTGCTAGCGTATTACCTCACAAGGGGAATGTGGGGCGCTCCTAAACCTTATCAAGCGATGGCCATGGCGGCATTATTTGCCGTTGTCGGTCACGCGTTTCCAGTATGGTTGAGATTTCGTGGCGGGAAGGGAGTCGCAACGGGGTTGGGAGCATTTATTGTGATCGCTCCGAGGGCCGTGTTGCTCGCGGTGGGTATCTTTATCGTGATAGTTGTTATCTTCCGTTACGTATCTCTGGGGTCGATTCTTGCGGTTGCATCGTTCCCGCTTTTTCTTATTCCTGAGGTTCCTACATCTGGGGGTGCTCGCACGGCTCTAGTTTTCATTGCGCTCACTTCCCTGCTGATCATCGTCCGGCATCACGAAAACATCCGCCGCCTGCTCGCGGGCACAGAAAACCGCATTGGAGGCAAGCGCGCATGAGCCAGATCGCAATTATCGGCGCGGGGGCTTGGGGCACGGCGCTCTCGATTGTTTTGGGACGCGACGATGCCCATCACATTCGACTCTGGGCGCACGAAAAAGAAGTTTGCGAAACCATTTCGCAGCGTCGGATCAACGAAAAGTTCCTTCCCGGTCAAATTATCCCGGCATCCGTTACTCCGTGCAGCGACCTCGCAAAGGCGCTTCAGGATGCGAGCATCGTGGTGAGCGTAATGCCCTCGCAACATTGCCGCCACCTGTTTGAGGAAATCAGCCCGCACTTACGCTCCGAAACCATAATCGTCAGCGCGACCAAAGGATTGGAAGAGCACTCGCTACTGCGCATGACCGAGGTGATTGCGCAAGTAGTAAAGGATTCCGCGGGCGGAACACCTAGAATCGGCGCGCTTAGCGGCCCATCCTTCGCGCTGGAAGCGGCACAAGGAGATCCAACGGCGGTCAGCTTCGCATCGCAGGACGTCGAAGTGGCTCGCGCGATCCAGCGACAATTCAGTAATGCGAATTTTCGTGTCTACACCAACGACGACCCTATCGGCGTCGAACTTGGCGGGGCGCTGAAAAATACAATCGCGATTGCGGCCGGTGTGGCGGCGGGCCTTGGCCTCGGTCACAATTCCGTTGCGGCTCTCATCACTCGAGGCCTTGCGGAGATGACGCGCCTGGTCGTCGCCTGCGGAGGCAAAGCAGAGACGATGTCTGGCCTGGCCGGGCTCGGGGATCTGGTTCTGACGTGCACGGGCGGTCTCTCGCGCAATCGCAGCGTGGGCGTGGAACTTGGTCGTGGGCGAAAGTTGCCGGAGATTCTCGGTGGAATGCATGGCATGGTTGCTGAAGGGGTCTTCACCACCACCGCTGCGGTAGAACTGGCCCGTGCTCAGCGCATCGAGATGCCGATTACGCAGCAAATGCACGCCATCTTGCACGAAGGCAAAGCTCCGCGCGAAGCGATTTATGAGCTGATGACGCGCAGCGGTAAGAGCGAAACGTTGAGAAAGTAAGGCAGCGGTCGGATTCCCGCTCCAGCCAACGCGTTTTAGGTGCCAAATCCGCACCAGGCGTGCAGTCCGGCTGGTACTTTAGTAACGGTGAATCCTGCGGTTTTTATCCCAAGGCACATCTTCCACATTAAAATTCTATAGATACCTGTGAAAGCCGCCGCCACTTCGATCGACGGCGTTTCCCAAGCAAGCCCGGGGAGCGACTCGCCTGCCGGCGCGCCGAGTCTGGCGCGCATTCCGATTTTGTATGTAATCCTCGGCGTGCTCCTGGTCATCAGCATCGTCCCCATGTACTTCTACTCTGCCGAGGTGGAGAAGAATAACCGGGAGCGGTTGAAGACCGACGAGCAACTGCTGCAGAACACAGTGACGCGCTCTCTAGCCGATGACTTGTCGCAGCATCGACGTTCTTTGCGAATCATGTTGTCAGACCTTTCCTTCGCGATTCAGGTCGCCAGTGGGGGCGACATAGGAGGCAAGAATATCGAAGCGCCGGAGTTGCGAGCCTTGCTGGAAAATTTTGTGTCGTCCTCGGACGAAATCGCGTACGCGACCCTGCTTAACTCCGAGGGCAAGGGAAAAACCGCCGGCCGCATCGCTCCAGATGCTTTCCTGCAGCGCGAGTTGCAACATGCCTTCGATGCCGCCCGCGACGGTCGTGCCTACAATGGCCAGGCGCTTCAAGTTGAAGACGGAAGATCGACGCGAACCGTTGTCCTAGTCAGCAGTCCGGTCAGCTATGACGGTCGATTTTTGGGGGTCGTGGGAGCAGTCGTGGATCTGCAGTTTTTGATTCGTCGCCTCCGAGAAGCCAGCGGCGGCGGACTGATCCCATACGTGGTGGACGCACAGGGCCGTTTGGTAGCCGCAGCCACCCCTCAATACGTGACCGGCCAGGACATGAAAAGCCTCGAGATCGTACGCAATTTCGTAGACGAGGGAAACAAAGCGCAGCTAGCTGCCACCAAGGAATTCGAAGTTGTTGATGGCAAGAGGCATGTGGAGATGCTGGGCACCTACAGCCCGGTTACTACCCTGGATTGGGCCGTAGTCGTGCAGAAGCCACAGTTCGAGGCTTATCGCGAGGTCTACGAAATGCAGCGCACGGCACGCCTACTAGCTTTGCTGGCCGTGCTGTTGAGTATTGGCGTGAGTATTTTTGCCGCGCGCAGAATTACCAATCCTTTGCAGATCCTTGCTGAGTCTGGCCGTGCACTCGCCCGTGGCGACTTTTCCCAGAGAGTCCACCTGCGCAGCCGCACTGAAATCGGCGAATTGGCCGAGACATTTAATACCATGTCAGAAGAACTCGAGCAGTTCGTCAAAGACTTGAAACAGGCAGCGGAAGAGAATCGAGCATTGTTTCTGGGCTCAATTCAGATGCTGGCGGGCGCGGTCGACGAAAAGGATCCCTATACTCGCGGCCATTCCGACCGCGTCACGCGTTACTCGCTGATGATCGGCAAAGAGCTGAATCTCGACGAGACTTTTATGGAAACGCTGCAGATTTCCGCACAGCTTCATGACGTGGGAAAAATCGGAATTGAGGACCGCATCCTTAAGAAACCGGGCGCACTGACCGCGGAAGAATTCGAAGTGATGAAGACTCATACTACCAAGGGCGCTAACATTCTCCGCCCTGTGACGCAACTTGCGGAAATGCTCCCAGGCATCGAACTGCACCACGAAGCACTTGACGGCCGCGGATATCCTTATGGCCTTGAGGGAGATCAGATTCCGCTGCTGGCCCGAGTCATCGCGGTGGCCGACACCTTTGATGCGTTGACCACGAATCGACCGTACCAGCACGCGCACAGCCCGGAAGAAGCATTGAAGATTATTCAGAATTTGGTTGGAAAGCGGCTGGATCCAGTGCCGGTGGCTGCGCTCATGGCAGTCTACGGGCGCGGTGAGATACGCATCCAGCGTCTCTCGATAAAGAGACCGGCGACACCCGAGACCGCGAACTCCTCGCCAGAGCCCCCTACTGCTGTGCCACCCGCCGAGGTGATTGCCAACCTCGAAAGAACTCGCGCCTAGCGAAACGTCCTCTTCAATCGCTGCGGCGATTCCCATCGCATCGGCCCGCTATAATCAAGGTTAGGAATTTTCATGATCCAAACCTTGTTCGGCAGCACCGAAGAAAACAAGACCGGCCTGTTTGAGCGGATGAAGCAGGCGGTCACGCGCACGCGTGAAAATCTTGCCGAGCGCATTGAGGAAGTAGTTGCGTTCGGTAAGGAGATTGACCGCAATACTCTGGATGATCTTGAAGCCACACTGATCGGTGCGGACCTCGGCTCCGCCACCACCCAAGAAGTTTTAGGCAAACTCCGCGACAAAGCCGATCGAAAACAAATTAAGGATGTTCAGGAGTTAAAGCGGTTGTTGAAGGAGGAACTGCTGGCCATTCTGAATGCCGCGAATACGCCTGCAGTTCAAAGAGTCGATGGAACTCCGGAAGTGATCCTAGTGGTCGGCGTGAACGGCACCGGCAAGACCACGACGATCGGCAAGTTGAGCCAGGTATTTCGCTCGCAAGGCAAGAATGTTCTCCTGTGCGCAGCAGACACTTTTCGTGCCGCGGCGATCGATCAACTTGAAATTTGGGGGCAGCGCACAGGAACGGAAGTGATCAAGACCAAGCCAGGCGGCGATCCGTCAGCCGTGCTCTTCGACGCTTTGCAGGCGGCGACGGCGCGAAAAACCGATTACGTAATTGTTGACACCGCCGGACGGCTGCACACGAAGGCGAGCCTGATGTCAGAGTTGGAAAAAATGCGGCGCACCGCTCAACGCATAATTCCTGGAGCCCCGCATGAGACTCTACTGGTAATGGACGCCACGACGGGCCAAAATGGTTTGCAGCAGGCACGGCTGTTCACTGAGTCGGCCGGCGTCACCGGCATAGTTCTAACCAAGCTCGATGGAACAGCAAAGGGCGGCGTGGTGGTTGCCATCTCTCGTGAATTGGGCTTGCCGGTGCGATTTGTTGGCGTGGGAGAGAAGGTGGGGGATTTGCTGCCCTTCGATCCCAAGGAGTTTGTAGATTCCTTGTTCGAGTAGGAGTGCACGTGCCAGACGCAAAAGATTCTGGTGTAAGACTTCTTCTTCGGTGCTCGCGACTGTTGCATGCATCTTGATCTTCATGGCCGACCACGTCAATGATGAGCAGTTCCTGCATCGCGCGCTCGACTTGGCTCGTCAGGGCATCGGACTGGCCTCGCCGAATCCTTACGTCGGCGCGGTGATCGCCGATGGGAACGGCAACATCGTCGGTACCGGAGCTTATACCTACGACGGCGTGAAGCACGCTGAAGCGCGCTCCCTTGAACATGCCGGCGACAAGGCTCGCGGCGGAACGCTCTACATCAACCTTGAACCGCACTCGCATCAGGGCCGCACGCCTGCGTGCACTGACGCGTTGATCGCCGCGGGCATCCGTCGGGTTGTTGCTTCGATGCCCGACCCCAATCCCAAAGTGAGTGGACGAGGCTTTGAAAAGCTACGCGGTGCGGGCGTGGAAGTCGAAGTCGGAGGCTTGGAGGCTGAGGCCCGCAACCTGAACGAGAACTTTGCACGATACATTCGCCATGGGGTTCCCCTAGTTACGCTGAAGGCCGCGATGACGCTCGATGGAAAGATCGCTCCGTCGCGGGGAGCTGTCTCAAGTCGCACCGCAGGGGAGCCCGCAGGCGGTTGGATCACAGGCGAAACTGCGCGTTCCCACGTGCAACAACAGCGTCACCAGAGCGATGCCCTCATAGTGGGAGTGGGCACCGTCATTGCCGACGATCCGCTGCTCACCGATCGCAGCGGTGGTTCGCGACGGCGGCCTCTCTTGCGCGTAATTTTAGATACGCATTTGCGCTTGCCATTAGAATCCCGCCCGGTACAGAGCGTGACTAAGAGCGTAACTAGGGGAGCTTCTTTTGGGAGCGATGTCCTGGTATTTTGTTCCTCTCCCGATGAACGCCGGAAACGCGAACTGGAGGCGCGTGGCATCCGCGTCGAAAGCGTTCCGACTACCGGAGAGGGACGTCCGGACCTGGCTGCAATTCTGCGCCGGCTCGGTCAGCTCGAAATCACGAGTGTGATGATTGAAGGCGGCTCGGAAGTGAACGCCACCGCGCTCGCCTTGGACCTGGTGGATAAAGTGTTTTTCTATTACGCACCTAAGATAATGGCGTCCAGGGAATCAATTCCGCTCGCGTCCGACTTTGGATTAGGTTTGAGTGAAGGCCTGCAGGTAAAGCACATCCAACTGCATCATTTCGGTGAAGACTTTGCGGTGGAAGGATACCTGCGTGATCCGTACGAAGAATGAGCTTCATTGCGCGAGACTGATTTAGAAGCCTGCGCAGACCCAATTGTCCTAAGTTTCTCCATGTGCATTCGTTTATGATGTTTCGTTATTCGTCATTCATCGAGGCCCTCATATGTTTACCGGCATTGTTGAAGAAGTTGGTCGTGTTACACACATCGAGCAGCACGGCGAGAATCGCCGGATAACCGTTTCGGCATTGGAGGTGCCGAAAGAACTGAAACCCGGCCACAGCGTTGCTGTGAGCGGCGTCTGTCTCACTGCGCTCGATATCAAGCCAGAATCCTTTTGCGCAGATCTTGCCCCGGAAACCTGGGCGCGAACATCTTTTTCGCGCATAAATGATGGCGCTCTAGTGAATCTCGAATTGCCGATGAAAGCTAATGGGCGCTTCGGAGGCCACATCGTACAGGGTCACGTGGATGGCGTCGGTAAACTCATCGCCCTCGATCGCATCGCTGCATCAGAAAATTGGTGGTTGCGGATTGAGTTGCCGCGCGATGTGGAGAAATACACTGTCTACAAAGGCTCTATTTCGATCGAAGGTATAAGTCTCACGGTGGCGCAACTCGAAGGTAGAATCTGCACTGTGGCCATCATCCCTCACACGGTGGAGATGACGAACCTCAACTCGCTCAAGCCCGGCGATCCGGTCAATCTGGAAGCCGATCTGATTGCGAAGTATGTCGAGAAGATGATGGGCAAACAAGCGGGAGAATCTTCGCTCACGGTCGAAGAGTTAGTGCGGCAAGGATTCTAGGGCGGTGGGCAGTGATTACTGCCTAGTGATCAGTTGAATCGTAACGATGCCAGCTTCGGAATCAAGCATAGATGAAAATCCCGGACTCTGCGGTGAATGCATCCACGGCCGCCGCATTGAGTCGGACCGCGGCTCTGTCTTCTACCAGTGTCAGCTATCATTCACCAATTCGTGGTTTGCGAAATATCCCCGGCTGCCGGTTGTGAACTGCATCGGCTACGAGAAGAAGCGGATCAAAGGTCGTTAGTCACGGGCCGCACGCTTCCAACTTCAATTCGTCGAGCTCCAGGAATTCCCGCACAATCGGCTCGGTAGATTTTTCCATCTCTGCCGACGTGCCGAAAAAAATCGCTTTGCCTTCGTAAAGGAATACGAGACGATCGGCAAGTTTCTTAGCCAGGCGCATGTCGTGGGTTACGACAATACTGGTGAGGTTGAGCTGAATCTTGAGTCGCTTGATAAGGTCGCCGAGCAGTTGCGCCATGAGGGGGTCGACCATGGTTGTCGGTTCATCGTAGAGAATGCACTCCGGACGGGCTGCCAGCGCGCGCGCAATGGCGACCGAGCGCTTCATCCCGGTCGATAGATCCGAAGGCAGTAAGTCCCGCATTTCCTGCACGCCCACCATCTTCAGCAAACCATCGACAATCTCATAAATCTGCTCTTCATTCAGCTCCCGGGTTTCTCGCAGAGGAAAGGCAACATTCTCTCCGACGGTAAGCGAATCAAATAAAGCTCCGTTCTGAAAAACCATGGTGACCTTCTTGCGAACGGCCTCCATTTGAGATTCGGAAAAGTCGATGATGTCTTGGCCCGCGACAATCACGTGTCCAGAGTCCGCTTTCAGAAAACCCATTATCAACTGCAGCGAAACCGATTTACCGACGCCACTGCGCCCCAAGATGCATACGGTTTCCCCGGGCATGACGTTGAAGCTCACGCGGTCGAGCACAACGTTGTCGCCGAAGGCTTTGGAAATTTCGCGGAACTCTATGTAGGGCCGGGTGCTGGTCTCGGGCATGGTTCAACCTGACGACTTGAAGACTACATTCTAAACAGTGTCAGTGGATTCCCTGGTGCGATTTCAATTCTTCGGGCGTATTTAAATTTTGGAACATCCGGAATCCGAAACCCGCGTTTTTCAGTTCTTCCTGCTGAATCGTCCGTGTAGGAACCACCCCGAACAGCGGGTCGATTTTATTTCGCCCGGCGCGCAACGCGTTCTCGGCAGCGACCGCAAATTCTCTTCGATAAACGGCACACAAAGGCTGCCAATGACCGTCGCAATGCGGGACGACCGCCAACTCAGAGGTTTGCTTCGACTGCTCAATCAAATATTCCAGAAACGCACGCGAAATCGATGGGGTGTCGACAGCCAGGATAAGGTTAAGGTCGGTAGGCGAAGCCAGCAAAGCAGCGTGAATGCCAGCCAGCGGTCCGCAGCCACGAAATACATCCTCGACGACCGAGGCAAAAGAGGCAAACTTCTCCTTGCTTCCGATAATGCGAACGTCGGCGCTGACGGACCGGCCTAAATCGAGCGCCCGAGCCAGCAGGGTGCGGCCTTCGAACTCTACGAATGCCTTGTCCGTGCCCATCCGGGTACTCTTGCCCCCCGCCAGAATCGAGGCGGTAACGTCGGAAGCGGGCAAGTTTCCCATGGGTAGATCATACACTGAGAGCTGCTCGGAATTATTTTCAGAACTGCTATCTTCTTCTCCGGCAATAGTTTGCGCGCATGTCACCCATCACAAGCGCACTTTACTCTCCGTATTCCTCGACCATCCGACACGAAAGTAACCTTCCCAGGAACCGGCTTTCGGGAGATGATGATGTTCCGGCGCTCCCAAGGTCCGGAAGTAACTATCATGCCGCAGAAAATCATGGATGTTCTTATGCTTGGGCGTTGCTCCCACGAATTCTCATGGCCCCGGCGCGCCGCTGACGGAGACTATTACCAGGTTTGCCTGCTATGCGCAGCCGAATACAAGTATGACTGGACCACCATGCGCCGGACCCAGCGCGTGGAGCATGGCAAGGTTGAGCCGGTCGTCCGGCGCAACCATACGCGGGAGAAGCGGCCTTCATGGACTCCGCGCGCCCGTCGGCTGAAGCTGGACGTCACTCTACGCTACCGCGTCAATAACACCAGCGCTTGGTTTGAAGGCACCATCGATAATCTTAGCCAGACTGGGTTGCTGTTCCACGGGCCGCAGCAATTGCCCGTGAATGCCCTAATCGAGATGGTGTTCGAGATGCCGGAAGAAATCTCCGGACAGAAGAATCGCAACGTTCTCTGCCAAGGTCGCGTCATTCGCACGAAGGACGTGCAAGAGAAGGAAGAGCAAAACAAAGATGCTGACTCTGGCACTGGTTTGCTGGCCGCTTCCATCGTTGATTACAAGTTCATCCACTAAGCAAAGCGCACTAGGGATCGGTGAGCGATAGGCCAATTCCCCTCCCGTTCATTGGGCTGTTTCCAGAAACTGGTTGTCACTCCAGGAATTTGTGTGCGAATTCACGTTTGCGATTAAACTGTAACGGGCATTGCTCCTATCCCAGATGAGTCCCAGGAGACCCGTTCATGAATAAAGTGTCCCCGATTTTTACCTTTCTTTTACTGGCGATTCTCGCCTTGAGTTCCGGTTGCGCCCGCAAGCCTGATGACGCCAAGATTTCCGGCGACATACAAAGCAGATTCAGTCAGGACTCGGGATTATCAACCAAACAACTCACGGTGCAGGCGAGCAATGGAGTGGTCACCCTTGCCGGCTTCGTGGACGACGATGCACAGCGCCAAGCCGCAGCCCGGCAGGCTGCTGCGGTTAATGGCGTGAAGGAAGTCATTAACAATCTGCAGGTGGGAAGCGCCTCGAATGCTGCAGCCGCTCCGGTCAAGTCTGCGATGCAGGAGGCCCAACCCTCGCCTAGCCCGGAACCGGCTAAGAAAACCCGCCGCTCGCGTTCCCCTCAAAATGTTGCCCTGAACGATGGCGGTCCTGCCTCGTCTGATGCACCGGTAAACCCGAATCCACCGGCTCCCGAGCCTAACCCTCCGGCTGCAGTGGCAGCAGACACGCCACCACCGGCTCCTGTTCCGCGACCGCCTCAGAAAGTAACGATTGAACAGGGAGCTCAGGTTTCGATCCGGCTGATCGATAGCATTGATAGCGAAAAAAACCAAGTGGGAGACACTTTTCATGCGTCGCTGAACGCGCCGCTTTGGGCCGAGGGCGCAGTAGCGATCCCAGCCGGCACAGATGTTACCGGTCACATTGTCGATCTTAAAAGCGCCGGAAAGTTTAAGGGCCAGTCTCTGGTGGTGTTGCAACTCGACAAAGTCAAAGTGAACGGCATGGCTTACGACCTTCCAACTGACCAATACAGAAAAGAAGGCGCCTCGCGCGGAAAGAATACCGCCGAGAAAGTCGGCGGAGGTGCGGTTTTGGGCGGCATCATCGGCGCAATCGCAGGTGGTGGCAAAGGCGCAGCCATCGGCTCTGCCGCAGGGGCTGGGGTCGGCGGTGGGGTTCAGGCAGCGAGCAAGAGCCAGCAGATTAAATTGCCTTCGGAGACAGTTCTGAACTTTACGCTGCAAGCTCCCGTGACCGTAACCAGATCGCAGGATCCCGATGCAGAACGCCAGAAGCTGGGCGATTCACATTAGAACCAATTTCGTCTCAGCGTGTTTTGCAACGGCCCGGTCTAGGTCGCTTTTATTCGGAAATAAACTCGACTTCAACCGGCGATGTTTCTTTCAAGCGGCAAGGCAGTGCGCGTTCTGGACTTGGCGTTCGTTATAACTTTGGTCCTCTCGCCGCGTTGCCCGATCCGCGATCCTACCTGTGTCGACAGATCCCGTAAGTCATCCTGGAACATCAGGTTGGCGATTTCAGGTTCAAGAATTTTCCAGGCCAGAGCGATAGTTATTAACACCACGCAGATGCGGAGAACATACTTCATGGAAGCCCAAACCTGTGGGCGCTTCCGAGAATAATGCGAAGAGTCTTCACTCTATCAAGATGCTTACCGTGGTGCGGGATGCAATGCACTTATTGAAAGTGAGCAATTGTGATCAACACGGAAACGCGGCGAGGCGCATCTTTGATTCAGGCTGTGTATTCAGAAAAGCGGACCAGCCTGATTCGACAGAGGCAACTCGGATGAACGCAATTGGTATTTTCGGCGGTCTGCTAGCAGTAATTCTCGCGATCGCCTTGGTCATGTTCCTCAGGATGCGGCGCCTCACGCCGCAAATGGCAGGATACGGGGCGCAAAGAATGTGTCCGGCCTGCGGGTTGATTACGCCACGGTCAAAAACTGGGTGCGTGGAGTGTGGAAAAGCTTTCCTGAGCGATCCGCCGGTGCGACAGATTCGGAAGTGACGTCGGCAGCAGACGCTTTTATTCCCACTCGATTGTACCCGGCGGTTTCGACGTGACGTCATAAACCACACGGTTCACACCTTTCACTTCATTCACGATGCGAGTGGAGATAGTTTTCAAAACTTCGTGAGGCAAAGCCACCCAGTCAGCTGTCATGCCGTCCTCGGAACTAACTGCCCGGATGGCGCAGGTGTAAGCATACGTGCGCATGTCGCCCATTACGCCGACGGACATCACCGGAAGCAGCACAGCGAAGGATTGCCAGACTTTCGTGTAGAGACCCGCGTTCTTAATTTCGGTGACGACAATGTCATCGCATTCCCGTAGCATCGCCAGACGTTCAGGCGTTACTTCCCCAAGCACGCGCACTGCGAGGCCCGGACCAGGGAAGGGCTGACGCTGTAGAATTTCTTCAGGCATGCCGAGATCGCGTCCGATCTTGCGAACCTCGTCCTTGAACAAATCTTTCAGAGGCTCGATCAGCTTGAGTTTCATCTTTTCCGGCAGGCCGCCAACGTTGTGATGCGACTTGATCACCTGGGAAGGACCGCGAACCGAGCGTGATTCGATGACGTCAGGATAAAGCGTTCCCTGCACCAGCCACTTCACTTTGCCTTCGTCTTTCTCGATGCGGCGCGCTTCCCTTTCGAAGACTTTAATGAATTCGTTGCCGATAATTTTGCGTTTCTTCTCGGGATCGCTCACACCTTTCAGCTTGCCGAGAAAACGATCGGTCGCATCGACGGCATCAAGATGCAGACCGAGTTTGTCGCGGAGGGTCTTTTGAACTTTTTCAAATTCGTTTTTTCGCAGGACGCCGTTATTCACGAATACGCAGGTAAGGCGCGACTTGCCCTTCTTATCGCGAAGCGCGCGATCGACCAGAACGGCCGCCACAGAGGAATCCACGCCGCCCGAAAGAGCGCAAATGGCGCGGCCGGTGCCGACTTGCTGCCTGACTTGGATGACGGTGGAATCAATAAAGTGCTGCGGCGTCCATGAAGGTTTCGCGCCGCATATCTGGAAAATGAAGTTGCGCAGAATCTCCGTGCCGCTGCGCGTGTGGTGAACTTCGGGATGAAATTGCACGGCATACCAGTTTTTCGCGACATTCTGGATAGCGGCAACGGCATGCGAGGTTTTGGCCGTCAACTCAAACCCCGGCGGCAGTTCCAGGGCTTCGTCGCCGTGCGACATCCACACAGGCTGACGCTTCGCGAGGCCGCGAAAAAGTTTGCACTCCGCGACGATGTCGATTTCCGCGTGGCCATACTCGCGCTTCTCCGCGGGCCGAACTTTGCCGCCAAGGGTATGCACCATGAATTGCAAGCCGTAGCAAATGCCGAGGACGGGCAGCCCAAGCTCGAAGATACGAGGATCGGCGGGCGGAGCATCTTTGTCGTAAACCGACCACGGGGCTCCCGAAAGAATAATGCCGACGGGCGCGAAGCTTTTGACCTCGGCGAGAGAAACCGTGCACGGCAGTACGACGGAGAAAACATTTTGCTCGCGAATGCGGCGCGCGATGAGCTGCGTATACTGCGCACCGAAGTCGAGGATAACGATGGATTGGTTAAGCAACGGAGAAGTAAGTCTGGATGGCGATTCCACGGATGAGTTTCTCAAATCGGATGACTAGTGTAAAGGGACAGTGGTTGACCGCCAAAGGGCCGAAGCTGGAGTCGCTGGACGCAAGACCAGCCAGCTAGGTATTCGGGATCAGGTTTGGAGGTCGCTAAGGATTGGCTCGTCGCGATCGATTGCACCTTGTGCTGAGGCGTCCTGGCTCGTCAGAGGAGAAGCGAACGCCAGCGGGGTAAGCACCGGCGCATCCGGCATTTCGGCGATGCAGACGTACCCAGCGAGGCGGGCGATATAGAGCCAATCCACCACGGCAAAATAGGCGAGGGTCAAAAGGAGAATCGCGCCAATGATGAGCCGCGCCGGAAGAAACTGCAAGAAGGCCAGAAGCATTGAGGCCACGGTAGTGGCGACACTGAAGGCCACCAGATGGGCGAGCCCCGTCCAGATTGTTACCGCGAAGACGGAACCCAGGCGTTCCCTGAAAAACGTGATGGCACGGGAAATGGCGGCCAATGCGTCATCCGCGTCGCGAATTACAAACACAGATGCCAGAGACAGTAGCCAGTTCAGCGCGGGCCATACCATACAAATCGCAGCAGCGAGGGGCAAGAAAAGAACCAATGCCAAGCCAGACCGAGGGTTTGCGTCAGGCGAGGCGAAGCTGGCTACAATTGCCGCGCCTGCAAAGGCCAGGATTGCGGCCAGTGCGACAACAAGGCGCAAGAAATTCAGGGCCAGTAATGAGCGTAACCGAGAGGATCGGTTCTCTGGCTCGGTAGAATCGTCGGTCGCGACGTCTCCACGAAAGTGGTCCAGGAGCGCACCGACGATTGCTACGCGGCCAATGGCTGCAGCGACCATCCACAGGAGAATGAGCGACAGCCCAGCGAACAGCGTCGCAAACACGGCTCGGTCCAGGCTGCCGCGCAGGATGTGGGAGATTGCTTTGCCGACGAGGAATGGTTGTCGAGTACCGAGAAGAGTTACATCGGCCCGGCTCACGGGAACGGTATCGAGATATTCGACGAATGAAAAAACAAATAAAGTCCACCCAACGGCGCCGACTGTCCAGCGCCATGTAATCTCGGCGAACGTTAGCGATAGCAGCCGAAACGCTGCACGGAATCCCTCGCGGGTGGGCGACTTCAAAGTCATAAAGTCATTCGCGTGGCCATCACTAGGATATCGCACGCGAACAACTACCCGCATTGATGCGGCACGGGAGAAGGCGATTACGATTCAGTAAACAAAACTTTACATATCGTGACACGATCTTTGCGACCAGATAGGCTGCGGAGGCATCTTTCAAAGGAAGGAGAATATTCCATGAAATTCGTACAATACTTCGCTTCATTCGCCATCGTAACCTTGATTCTCTCAGCGGGCGCCTTCGCGAAAGACAATCATTCTGGAGACTTCACATTATCTGAGTCCGTGCGGGTTGGCTCTGCCGACCTTGCCCCTGGCCGCTACAAGGCCGAGTGGACAGGTACAGCCAACGACGTAAAAATTAATATTTTGCGTGATGGAAAAACCGTCGCAACGACAGAGGGATCGATTAAAGAATTACCGCAGCGCTCGCCCTATGATGCGGTGACGACGAAGGTGCGTCAGGACAATACAACAGCACTGGACGAGATTGATTTTAATAATCGTTCAGAGGCCTTGGTTCTGGCAGGCGAGTAACACCATACCAAAATGTGTTGGCGGGCGCATTTGGAATTGTCTCCAGATGCGCCTGTTGTTTTGGCAGCGAATGTTAGCGCACAACGAGATTCAGTAATTTGCCTTGCACGTAGATCTTTTTCGCGATTTGTTTACCGGCAATGGCAGACTTCACTTTCTCGTCGGCGAGCGCTTTTTCAACCACCAATGATTCGGTGGCGTCGGCGGGAACGGTGATTCTGCCGCGTAGTTTGCCGTTCACTTGCACCGGAATTTCGAGCTCTTCTTCTTTGGCCAGCGCGGCGTCATACTTGGGCCAGCGAGCTTTGAGCAAGTTCTCTTTTTCACCGAGCATCTCCCAGAGTTCGTGCGCGAGATAGGGGGCGAACGGGGCTAAAAGAAGAACAATAGTACGCTGCACTTCAGCTAGCAGAGCGGTCGGAATGTCTTCACTACCGAGCATCCTGCGGTTAGCATCGTTAAGCAATTCCATGATGGCTGAGACGCAGGTATTGAAATGCCAGCGCCCCTGGAAGTCGTCGGTTACGCGCTTGATCGTTTGGTGGAGTTTGCGCTGGAGGCGGCGCGACGATCCGCTGATTTGTGCGGGCATGGGAGCACGCCAATCAGCGTCATTCGGCCGGGCATGCTCCCTGAAGAAGCGCCATACGCGACCCAAAAACCTTTGAATACCTTCGATGCCGGAGTCCTGCCAGTCGAGATCGCGGTCGGGCGGTGCGGCGAATAGGCTATAGAGGCGCGCAGCGTCGGCGCCGTAGCGCGCCACCATTTCGTCGGGGCTGACCACATTGCCGAGGCTCTTCGACATTTTTGCTCCGTCTTTAATCACCATGCCCTGCGTGAAGAGGCGCTCGACGGGTTCATCGTTGGTAATGAGGCCAAGGTCGCGCATGAACTTGGTCCAGAAGCGCGAGTAGATCAGGTGCAAGATTGCGTGCTCGACGCCGCCGATGTATTGGTCGATGGGAAACCAGTACTGTGCAATCTTCGAGTCGAAAGGAGCACCGTCGTTGTGCGCGTCGGTGTAGCGGTAGAAATACCAGGAAGAGTCGACAAAAGTATCCATGGTATCGGTTTCGCGGCGCGCGGGACCGCCGCACTTCGGACAGGTCGCGTTGACGAACGAGGGCACGGCGGCAAGTGGAGATCCAGTAACGTTCGCAATGTCGACCGCCTCAGGCAAGATCACGGGCAAATCTTTTTCCGGCACCGGAACGATTCCGTCTTTTTCGCAAAAGAGCATGGGGATGGGCGTGCCCCAGTAACGCTGGCGGGAGATCCCCCAATCTTTCAGACGATAAGTCACTGTGGTCTTGCCGAAGCCGTTCTGCTCGGCGAAGGATGACATCTTCTTAATTGCCTCGGAGCAATCGAGGCCGCTAAACGAGCCGGAATTGATTAGCATCCCTCCGTGCCCCACATATGGAAGCGGGGGCTCGGCCATGGTTTCTTCGGGATCGTCGGCAAGAGGAAGAATCACGAGGCGGATTTCGAGGTTGTATTTTTTGGCGAACTCGAAGTCGCGCTCGTCGTGGGCGGGCACGCTCATGATAGCGCCGGTGCCGTAATCCATCAGGATGTAGTTGGCCACCCAGATGGGAATCTTTTCCTGGTTGAAGGGATTGATGGCATAGCGTCCGGTAAACACGCCGTGCTTTTCGATCTCGCCGATGTCGCCGACCTCTCTGGCTTTGCGTTGCTCCGCGATGAGTTGGTCGACTTTGGTGCGGAGATCGGGGTTGGTAGCGGTGAGATCCGCGATGAGCGGGTGCTGCGGGGCCAGTTGCACCGAGGTCGCGCCATAGATGGTATCGACGCGCGTAGTGAAGACAGTGATCGTGGAACCGGAAGCGCCGGAAGGGCCGTCGAGTTTGAAATCGACGAGCGTGCCTTCGCTGTGGCCGATCCAGTTGCGCTGCATGGTGCGCACTTTTTCCGGCCAGCCCTCGAGCTTGTCGAGGTCGCGAAGCAATTCGTCGGCGTACTTCGTGATGCGAAGGAACCACTGTTCGAGCTCGCGCTGTTCAACCAATGTGTCTTCGTGGCGCCAGCAGCAGCCGTTTGTGAGGACCTGTTCGTTGGCCAGCACCGTCGCGCACTTTGGGCACCAGTTGACCCGGCTCTTTTTGCGATAGGCCAATCCCTTCTCGTAAAACTTCAGGAAGAACCACTGATTCCAGCGATAGTAATCGGGCAGGCAGGTAGTGACTTCGCGCGACCAATCATAGGCGAAGCCGAGCCGCTTCATCTGCGCCTTCATCTTCGCGATGTTACCGAGGGTCCACTGGCGTGGCGGGGTGTTGTTCTGAATGGCAGCATTTTCCGCGGGCAAGCCGAACGAATCCCAGCCCATGGGGTGAAGGACGTTGTAGTCGTTCATCCACATGTAGCGGGCGAGAGCGTCACCGATCGAATAGTTGCGCACATGGCCCATGTGCAGCGCGCCGGAGGGATACGGCAGCATTTCGAGGACGTAGAATTTCTTTTTGGTCGAGTCCCGGTCGGTGGCGTAGAGGTTCGCATCGTTCTGCCAGCGAGTGAACCATTTGCTTTCGACGCGCTGAGCATCGTAACGCTCGTCGTTGGGGCGATCGGTGGTTGGAGATTCTTCCTGCATTTTGTCTTGCCGGGGCATAAGAAAACTCAGAAGCTGCCGCTGAATCTTAGATTTTACAATGAGTCACCCTTGGACGGAGTAGTGGCGCATCTCGACAAGAAAAGGAAAGCTAAATGCCGCATGCAACCCGCACCGCTCCATTGAAATGGAGCCCCGAAGACAAGCTAACTTCGTGACTAGCTGTCGGAATTTGTCCCGGTTCGGGAATGTCCTCTATGAAATATCCATTTGTGCGCTAGCGTACGGTGTACACTGTATAGCGTCTTGGAGTGCCCGGGAGTTAATTTTGAGGTTCCCTTCCTCGTCGCCGTCCGTGACCTGCACGATATGGCCCGGCCAGCAGCTTGCCAAGGAGAAAGCGGGCATGCGTGGCTTATCGCATACTTATAGTCGATGACAACAATCTGATTCGGCGCATGCTTCGGTCTTGGCTGGAGCAACACTCCGAGTGGCAGGTATGTGGCGAGGCAGAGAACGGGCAAGTGGCAATAGAGAGAGTCGAAGAACTGCACCCGGACCTGGTGATCCTGGATTTGCAAATGCCCGTCATGAATGGACTCGAAGCCGCGCGACAGATCAACCAACTAGCTCCGAAAACGTCCGTGGTCATGTTCACCGTGCACAGTTCCCCGCAATTGTTAAAAGAGGCGCGCGCGAACGGCGTGAAAGACGTGGTTTCAAAATGCGACTTGCTGGGAGGGCATCTGTTGACGGCCCTGCGAGACGCATGCAACTGATCCCTGCCGCTGATCCTCAGACTAACTCTGCTGTAGCCCTTACCGCGAGCGGGAAAATAGTAGCGAGGAATGAACTCTCTCGCACCTCGAGCACTGGCATCGGAACGGGAGTGGGCCCGGAGAAACAACGTGACCGCAGGTTGGACATTCGAAGCGGTCGCTCGCCGCATTCATAGGCCGGAATTGCCCGTTGACAATGCAGTACGGACAACGAAATTCCTTCGGTGGTATCTTGATGGTTAGTTGCGCCATTATGCGGCCGGTTTCTCCCTGGCGGTTACTTCTTCGAGAACTCGTAAAGAATGGAGCGCGTCATTCAGCGCTCGATGCTCGTCGCCTGGCGAAGCAGTCACAATTTGCCGTGCCCGATCGAGAATTTCGTGACGGGCATCGAAGATTCGACGCGATAACTTGGCATTATCTAGTTCCAACATAGCCGCCTCGTAGAATTCGTGCCATGTTGCGCGTGGCGCCGCACTACGTGATTCCCAAGTCGAGTCAGCCATAAAATCTGCCTCTCTCTTTGGAGCACTTTATCTACGGATAGCAGAGCTTAGGGAAATTGTCGGTACGGTAGAGCACTTTGTCCGACACCTTACCCTTTCCTGCGCAAATGCGCAACCCTCTAGAATCAGAATCCAAAAGGACAAGAGGGAAACGCAAATAGACAAGCGTTAGGGCGTACCGAGGCTGGTTTCCAGACTCATACTTCGACCGTCAGTTTCATGTATCGAAACGCTATGATAGAGGGTTGGCGGACGAACGGGCCCTTATGACTCTTTGGTTTCGGATAGGCGCTTTTCTTTCTTTCACAGTGTTGTGCGCGGTTAGCCTTGGGCTTGATGCCGCCGCGCCCCAGACCAAGCAGGAGACTCAGCCACCGGCGGTTCGTGAAATCGGCCGCAGATTAAATCAAAAAGGCGTACCGAATTTTGGCGAGGTCACTCCTAGTCTCTATCGAGGAGGCCTGCTTAACGGCGAAGGTATCAAGGCCCTGAAAAAGCTGGGAATCAACTTGATCGTTGACACACACGCCAACGACTCCTCTGAAGAAAGAGATGTTAAAAGTCTCGGCATGCAGTATGTCGCCATTCCTTGGCACTGTCCTTGGCCGCACGATGAAGTGTTTGCCAAGTTTTTAAAGGTTGTTCACGACAACAAGGGCAAGAAGATCTTTGTCCATTGCCGCCTGGGAGACGACCGCACCGGAATGATGGTTGCAGCCTACCGAATTTCCGAGGAGGGTTGGACCGCCGACGAAGCTATGACAGAGATGCGCTCCTTTGGCTTCACGCGTTCGCATCACTTGCTCTGCCCCAGCCTGGCTAGGTACGAGAAAGAATTCCCCGACCGTTTGAAGAACAGTCCGGCCTTCCGGAATGAACGAGCCCGGCACGAACACCACACTGCGAAGCAGTCGGCAAACGAGTGAGGCAAGCCCACGACAGGCGCTTAATTACACTTCTTTACACTCTTCGGGCCCCCCAAAGGCTTTAGCCTCGCGTATGAAAACTCTTTCCCATTGCCGCCATTCATAAGCCGACGTACAATTGCTCCCCGCGCCGGGCGCGGGAAGTCACGGGTTCTGATTCCCCCACTCGGACGCATGCCAATCTATCCGCTCGACCTGAACATTTTTTAGTTTGCCGACGGCGAACGTGTATGAGTTACCCGCCGCGTTATCCCAGGAAAAAGAGATTGTCACAGGGAGACAATATGCCAGCGAGGAAGACGAAAGTTTTTCAAATGCTCGGAATCGCGCTTGTCGCGTTACTAGCCTTGTCCCATTTCGCCAAAGCTCAGCACCTCACACCAATCCCACACCGGGGAGCGGATCGCGGACACGGCAATTACTCCACGAACAAAAACGCGCCTTGGACGCCGCTCACCAATCAACCTACCTTTCTAGATGACATCAACTGCGCCGGCGCTGCCAACCCGCTACTGCTAACCGATGGAACTGTCATGGTGCAAGAGGGCGGCTGCCAACATTGGTGGAAGTTGACTCCCGATGCCCGCGGCAGCTACGTGAACGGCACCTGGTCGCAGCTCGCGACCCTGCCCAAAGACTACAGCCCGCTCTACCACTCCTCCGCCGTATTGCCGGACGGTCGTGTCATCATTGAAGGCGGAGAATATAATTTCTTTACTCCCGATTGGACTGACAAAGGCGCAATCTACGATCCTCTGGCCAATGTGTGGACTTCCATGGCGCCGCCTCGCTTTTTCGGCGACCTTGCCCCACCTCCTCAGCGAACCATTGGCGACGCCCAGAGCGTTGTTCTGGCCAACGGCACATATATGCAGGCCGATTGCTGCACCATGCAAGCCGCGCTACTCGATGCCCAGACTTTGACCTGGACTCCAACAGGAACGGGCAAGGTCGACATCTACGACGAAGAAGGATTTACGCTTCTGCCCAGCGGTAAAGTCCTCACTGTCGATGCCTACGTCCCGATCGGTATTCCGTACGTGCCTACGGGCACGAACTCAGAAATCTACGATCCCAACACCGGCTCATGGTCAAGCGCCGGCAGCACCATCGTGCAGCTCTGGGATTCCGCCGCAGCTTGTGGCGGAGAACAATACGGCACATTCGAGCTAGGGCCCGCTGTGCTGCGTCCCGATGGCACCGTCTTCTATACCGGCGCCGACACTTGCCAGATTTCCGGCGGCACCAATCCCGTCTTCGCCAATGGCCACACCGCCATCTACAACTCCAATACGGGGACATGGACCCCTGGCCCGGATTTCACCGGAGGAAACGACATTGCCGACGGTCCTGCATCGCTCGAAACCAACGGCAAGGTGCTGATGATGGCCAGTCCCGGATTCGGCGATCCGCCTTCGACTTTCTTCGAGTGGGATGGCCAAACACTATACGCAGTTCCCGGCACTCCCAACGCTCCTTATGACGGATCGTACTACGGAAACATGCTGGTGCTTCCGACCGGTCAGATTCTGTTGACGGACTTTTCGGATGACATCGAACTCTACACGCCTCAGGGCGGAGGCCTGCAACCGCAATGGGCACCGGTTGTGACGTCTTATCCATCCTCGGTTCAGCCCGGCGGCTCGTACAAAATCTCTGGCATTCGCTTCAATGGGATGTCTCAGGGCGCTGCGTATGGAGACGACGTGCAGGCTGCCACCAACTATCCCATCGTGCGCATCACCAACATGAGCACCGGCCACGTGTTCTACAGCCGGACTCACGATCACAGCAGCATGGCGGTCGCGTCGAATGACATTGTATCCACTTCCTTCGATGTTCCGGCGAACCAGGAGCCGGGCTTCAGCAAGATCGAAGTGGTAGCGAACGGCATCGCGTCGCAACCGAACTTCCTTTACGTACAGTAGATTGACGCCACGATCACGAGTGCCCCGCCCTTGTTCTGCATTTTGCAGAAACAGGGGCTCCGGAAAAATCAAAGGCACGGCCTGATCAGGGCCGGGCTGTTTTCCTGGAGTCGCTGGCAATACTAGGCAGACGCGGCTCTTTTTGTGCGACCCTCTGTCGTAGTCGGCTGTGCCACTTTGCGCACGAGGAAGGGTTGCGGATTTGGTTCATCACCAGCCCACTCCAAGCTGACAATCGAGTGTCCGGACTGGCACGTAGCAAAGTAGCGCTCTCCGTTAGGGCTGGTTACTTCAAACTTGCCGATCTCGCCCTGCAGAGCCTCGGCAACGTCGTTGGTCGAAATGCCGTCATTCAGTTTCATGGGGACTTCCTCCAGTGCCTTGCCGCTTGTCGATCAGGAGTCCCCTACCCTAGCTAGGGAGGAGCTATAGCTCCCATCATAGGACGCGCCGCGATGACGTCAAGGCCGAGCCGCTAAATTTTTGCTTCGGATTCCCGTTCGGGGAATCCATTGGAGGAACGGAAATCTTGCCTGCCTTTGGGTACCTTGCTTTCGGGTGGCGCTGCTGGTTGCCTTTGGGTGGCGCAGCGCTTCGGCGCTGCGATAACCGCCTAGCCCTGAATCGGGGCTTTAAGCCGCCGAGGTACGTCTTCAGTCAACCTTCGCCGAGCGCCGCCACTTCGCATGCAGCCAGGCAAGCACCCCTAAAATGCAAATTTCCACGGGACCCGGCGGCATAATTTGCATCCGCCACAAGCCGGCGTAGTCCACCGTCGCAACATATGCCGCCCATATGACCCCGGCGGCGGCAATCAGGCTTCCTAAACGTTCTTCGGCCCGAATGCTTAATAGATGGCGTCGCTGATCAGCCTTGTCCGCGGCATTCGTAATGGGAACGTATGCCTTCGGCGACTCAACGTAGGCTTCACGTCCCCGGTCAATGTGATCGCTCTGATAAGGCTTCGCCACTGCTCTAGAGTGCCACAAACATCCCCAGCACGCTCGTTACCTGAGTCGATGTACTCGTGTACTCCCGCGCAACAACAGGAAGCCGCCGCAAGTCGAGTCACCCACGGCGCGAGCCCTTATACTTCGTCGCTCTCCTTCAACTTCGCAATCACTCCGAAATCTTCCAGCGTGGTGGTATCCCCTTTCACGTCACCGCTGCTGGCAAGTTCGCGCAAGAGGCGGCGCATAATTTTCCCGCTGCGAGTCTTGGGTAATGTATCGGTGAAGCGAATGTCGTCGGGTTTAGCGAGCGCTCCGATTTCTTTGGCAACCCACTTTCGTAATTCTTCTTTCAACTCGTTGGTTGGCTTGCGGCCTTGTTCAAGAGTGACGAAGGCGGAAATGGCTTGCCCTTTCAGTTCATCGGGACGGCCGACTACCGCAGCTTCTGCAACCGCCTCATGCGACACCAGTGCTGATTCAACTTCCATGGTGCTCAGGCGGTGTCCGCTGACGTTGAGCACGTCATCGACGCGACCCATGATCCAGAAATAGCCATCCTTGTCACGCCGCGCTCCATCCCCAGTGAAATAAACACCAGGAATCTGCGACCAGTAGTTCTTCACATAGCGATCGGGATCGCCATAAACCGTGCGCAGCATTCCAGGCCACGGGCGCTTGATCACAAGAAACCCACCAGAACCCAAGGGCACGGGCTGTCCATCCATGGTGACGATTTCGGCAACGACTCCTGGAAAGGGCCGGGTCGCAGAACCAGGCTTAGTCGCAACTGCTCCCGGAATTGGCGCGATCATAATGTGGCCCGTTTCCGTTTGCCACCATGTGTCGGTGATGGGACAGCGATTGCCGCCGATGATTTCGCGATACCACATCCAGGCTTCCGGATTGATCGGCTCTCCCACAGTTCCAAGCAGGCGCAGGCTGCTCATGTCGTGCTTCTTCGGCCACTCGTTGCCCCATTTGATGAAGGTGCGAATTGCCGTGGGAGCAGTGTAAAAGATGTTTACCTTGTGGCGCTCGATGATCGACCAGAATCGGTCGGGCTCGGGATGGTTTGGCGCACCTTCGTACATCAGGCTGGTGGCGCCGTTCTGCAAAGGGCCGTAGACGATGTAGCTGTGGCCCGTGACCCATCCAATATCGGCAGTGCACCAATAGGTGTCTTCTTCTTTGAGATCAAATATCCATTTGGTGGTGAGGTAGGTGCCAACGGAATATCCGCCGGTGGTGTGAACGACTCCCTTCGGTTTGCCGGTGGTGCCGGACGTGTAAAGAATGTAGAGCGGATGCTCGGCATCCAGCGGCTCCGCGGGACAAACATCAGAGGCTTTCGCCATCAACTCGTGCCACCAGTGATCGCGGCCAGGCTGCGTGTTGATCTGAGTCCCAGTGCGCTTATAGATGACGACGTTCTTCACGCTGGGGCAGGACTTCAAGGCTTCTTCGACAGCGGGAAAAAGTTTGACTTCGGAGCCGCGGCGATAACTTCCATCCTGCGTGATCACGGCTGTAGCTTGTGAATCGTGGATGCGGTCAATCAGAGCATTCGAGGAAAATCCGCCGAAGATCACCGTGTGCGGCGCACCGATGCGGGCACAGGCAAGCATGGCAACGGGAAGCTCGGGCGTCATGCCCATGTAGATGGCGACGCGGTCGGCTTTCTTGACTCCGAGCGATTTGAGAACGTTGGAAAATTTCTGCACTTCGCGATGCAGTTGCTGATAGGTGAGCGTGCGAACCTCGCCGGGTTCGCTTTCCCAGATGATGGCGGCCTTATTTTTGCGCGCGGTCTGCACGTGGCGGTCAAGGCAGTTGTAAGAGAGATTGATTTGGCCGCCGACAAACCACTTGGCCCACGGACAATTCCATTCGAGAACTTTGTCCCATTTCTTGAACCAGTGCAGCTCATTGGCGATACGGCTCCAGAACTTGTCCGGATCGTCAATCGATTCCTTGTAAAGGCGCTCGTATTCAGCGAGGTTCTTAATGTAGGCGTGCTGGCTGAACTCGGGCGGCGGCTCGAAAGATCGCTGCTCCTGAAGAATGGAATCGATGCTGCTGGCCTGAAGATCGTCTAGGGCTTTCGTTGACATAAGAAAAAGCCTCGTCTTGGAGAGATTTGTAACTCAGTCGTTCGTCGTTGGTTGAGCGCTTTCTATCACCCGCACTGCAATCCGTATCTACTCATGAGCTGATTGCCGCAGTATCGTCGCGCTCGGGCGCTGCATTTTTTGGACACCGAACGCGTACCGCGACATTTTACTCCTACCCATCGAGGAAGCGGCTGTGATCCTGATCACTTGGAAGCATACATATTTCTGAGCGGCCAAAGATTCGGTAGCGGTGCTGAGCTATTGCGTTATAAGCCCAATCGCGGACAAACCGCGGGACCAGACCCAGCCAGAATGCAGTTTGCCGCCAAGGGCTTTTGAGTTGATTCAGAACGAATAAGACTGCGTCAGAGCGCGAGAAAATACGCTCGTCCGGAAGATCGTGATTGACTACGACATAGACCGTATCCAGGGCTCCCGGGTTTATGCCGTGACGCGAAAGTATTCTGGCAGCGATAGAACTTTGCAGCGCTGCGAAGCGAAAGAGATCATTGCGGTCTCGGCGAAGAACAAACTGGACGAAACGGTTGCAGAGTCCACAGACGCCATCGTAGAAGAGGATGGGATGGGGCATGGATGCCTGCATGGAGACTGTAGCACCTGGGAACTGCACATCGGTGTTGTACGCATGGGTGCCCGGTCTGCTACGCGCCACGGTCGATTTAGTTGAATGAAAATCGTGCAAGTGCAGGGTTAAGTGAAATAAAATCCAACAATTCCCAAAAAAGGCATCCTTCGACGCCGTCTTGGCGTCCAAATCCGAAGTTTTGACGTGACCACTCGCAGACAACGGCGTCATAATTAGCCTTGGCAATCACGGGGGATGAAGCACATGCGCCCGTTTTGTGTGCTTACAATATTTTTGTTCTCTGTCGCGGCTGTGTCCCAGGTTTCACTCCCTCGCTGCGATGGAACTAATTCATCATTCTCAGCATGCGCCTCGTACCGCGCAAATGACGAGGGCCGGCAGAGATTTTCTACAGGCGGGTCCGCTGCGGGAGATTCGGGTGGCCCATCCATTGAGGCCCTCCCCGCCAACAGCGCTTTCATTTCCATCAAGGATACCCGGTCTCAAGAGCGATTTCACTGGGGCCGCGCTTTGCTGGAATCCTTCGAACTGCTCGCTATTGAACAGGCGTATGTGGTACACGATGACTGGCGATGGGTAGCCGGCGCGAACAGTGAAAATGGCGTTCCCTTCAATCACTATTGGCGCGATTACAAGCAGTCCCTTTCTACCTGGATCCACTCCGGGTGGAGCGACGGCGACCCGAACATGTATGGTTATGTGGGTCACCCCATTCAGGGACTTGCTTCAAGCTACATTTACCTGCAGAACGATCCGAAGG
This sequence comes from Candidatus Acidiferrum sp., assembly GCA_035602195.1. Taxonomy (GTDB): domain Bacteria; phylum Acidobacteriota; class Terriglobia; order Terriglobales; family Acidobacteriaceae; genus Sulfotelmatobacter. Next base: position 28,510 of record DATNMU010000292.1, on the reverse strand, counting down.
GCGCGAAGGTGGAGTTCTCCAAAACGAAGGCTTACTGGCACAGCCGGCTGATGGCCACGCTATGGAATGCCGCATACAGTACGCAATGGAACATCGGTCCAATCAGCGAACCCACGGTTGAGAAGTATGGCACCAAGCAGCGCCCGCCCTGGAACCAGAATGGATCGTGGCCGTGCACCACGAAAAATTGCTACACCGGCATGGGCCAGATTGATTTGGTCATGACCCCTGTGGGAGGATTTGGCTGGCTTGTGGGTGAAGATATTTTGGACAGATATATAACCCGGCGCCTGGAGAGCGCGACGCAGAACCGTTTTTTGATCGACACCGTCCGATGCGGACTGGATCCGATTATGGTTGGGACCAATTTACTCCACGGGGAACGGCCCTGGTATCGCGCATCGCGGGATAAGGTAGGACTCAAAGCATTGCGGCCCATCGGGAAAGAAGTGGGACAAGGTGCCACTACCGGCGGAAGCCGTTGAACGTGGAACTGACGCGCATCGTCCGAATATTTTCGGCAATCTACTTACTCTTGCTCCTGCTATCGCCCCGCGCGGCGAATTGCCAAGCCAGCCCCGAAGCTCACGGCGATTGGGATTTTAGCGTCTTCGCGGCCGGAGGAACTGGCGAAGAACTTTCCAATTCTTTTTCCGAAGCGCAGATTCTCACCGCGGGCATTTTCGCGGGAAAAATTCTGACCGACGAAATCGGGAGAGGCTGGAGGCGTGGCCGCTTTGAATATGGAATGGACGTTATTCCTCTATTCCGGCAGTTCCGCCCGCAAACAATCTGGGGAGGAGGGTTTGAGCCGGTCATTCTGCGCTGGAATTCCAGCTTGCGCACATCTCAGTTCGCGCCATATATCGAATTAGCCGGAGGCGCAGTAAAGACCAATACCAACTTCCCCCCGGGAGATACTTCCGCCTTCAATTTTATGGTCCGAGGCGGTGGCGGCCTTCAGATATTTCGCAGGCCAAACCGGTCGATCGATATTGCCTGCCGCTGGGCACATATTTCGAATGCGAACCTGGGAGCGAAGAACCCGGAGTTTAACGGAATTCAAGTCAGCGTCGGCTACCACTGGTTTAAGTAAACCGCAGCTGCAACGATTCCCGAGAGGAAATCGGGGCAAAATTATTTCAGGCCCAGCCCGCCGTTGAAATGTTGAATCACGCCGTAGCACTCGCAGGCGGTTTCTTCAAGGCTCTTGCGGTTCAAGATTTTCACCGAACCGCGCAAGTTTTGGATCAGTCCCGCCTCTTCCAGAACTCCAGCCGCCAAGCTCACGCTCGGACGCCCCGTCCCGAGCATTTGAGCGAGGAATTCGTGAGTTAACGGAAGTAGCTGAGAGTCGAAGCGATCCTGACACATGAGGAGCCAGCGAGCGAGGCGCTGCACAATTTCGTGCAGGCGATTGCAAGCGACAAGTTGGGCGACTTGCATGCCATGCATCAGGCCAAAGCGGCCGAGTTCAGAGCGTAGTGAAGATGCTGAAAGTAGAACCTGCAAAAAAATCTCTGATCGGATCCGTACTCCGTTTCCTTCCATCTGCATGATGGCGCGAAACGGTCCTCGCTGCAGGCCAGCTGTAAGGGACATGCCGACCATCCCCTCCTTGCCGATAATCCCCACCTCAACGCTTCTGCCATCGCGACTGATCGCCACCAGAGAGGCCATCCCATCATTCAGGAAGTAGGTGAACTCGATTTTCTCGCCGGGTTCCTGAAGGATCTTGTGTTGCGGCAAATCCAGTGGCTCTAGATGAGGACGCAGCAGGTCGTACTCGGTGTCCGGAAGAGACAACAAGATCACATTGGAAATTGGCTTACCGGCTGCATCCGTACGCGAGCCTGGCCGGAGCGGAAACACTCTCGAAGGCGGTGGGGGCGTGCTCATAATGGGATCTGCGCTCATCGAAGCATTGGATGCATAGCTGCGTACTCCTCCAATGTCGGCGAAGCTGTATTCGGGCTCATAATATTACGGATATCGATTGACAAACGCGAAGCGAAGATAAGGAGAATATATTGTATTGCTTTGAGAAATCGTGCCCACGGCCTTACTTGAATTGGCCTGGGTCGGTCTCGCTGTTGCGCAAGCGGTCGTCCTTGGCCGCCAGGATGCTATTGAGTTCTTCTACCAGGATGAGAAATTTATGCCGGTCTTTCTCGACCGCGATAAGGGCGCACAATTCCTGAATGCGATCACTATCAGCTTTATTCATGAGGAGAAACCGGCAGCAATTAAACCATCTCTCGGGGATTCAGTATGTTCGACGTCGAACAACAGGGGGAGGAGTCGAGTAACTAAGAACTGAAAACCAATTAAAAACGCGACAAACGACGCTCCGGCTGCATATGGTTCTGAATCATCTGCTTCCTGAGCCGCTCTATCTGCTCATGAAGTGCGGCAGAGAGGTGCTCAAGAATCGCGTTCAGTTCTGCAGGTTCGGTAGTCGCAACAGCTTTCGCACACAGCTCGCGGATGCGATCTTCCAGTCGGCGGGAGCGGAAATGCCAGGAGATAAAGCTGTGCAGTAGCGTCCGCGCGAGCGTCTTTTCCTGAACCATTTAATAAAACCTAAAAGTTAACACCTGACGCGGAGAGCGATTTAAACACTTTAGGATCGCTTATGGGGTACTCGTTGGCAATAAGGGCAAATCCTTAAGGGTTTTACAGGCAATGCCGTAGGCGGGCCAAGGACCCCGTTAGGAGCGGACAACGAGTTCCTTCTGCGGCGTGCTTCACCGGCCTGTCAGACGCAGCCCTTTTTCTTCCAAATTTCCCAATCCGAGCGAACTGATTCAAGCATCGCTTCGGCGGCATGATGAAGCCACCTTCCTTTTTGCTTTTTGAGATGTCGCATGATCGATTTGCGCGCAGTTGGAGTACCGAGGTGAATGTTGGCAGTCTCCCACCCCATGGCGTGCAGAAGCCGGAGTTCAGTATTGGCGGCACGCAGCGAAACCAGCTCAATGCGGGAGCAGTGCGGTCCGAGGCGGCGAACGATCCAGCGTCCGCGAAGCTGGACGAACGGATCGGGACAGCGAACGGCGCGATTGAGAATGGTCTGGTAAAGAACCTCGGCTGGACCTTCGTGATGTTGCGCCCAGAAGGATGAAGATGGCACAAGCGCCTTCGCTTCGCGGGCAATGCGTCCGCCGTGCCAATCCGCAATGGCGACGTAGCGGGCATGGCCGAGACTGCCGAGTCCAGCAACGCGGCGAGCGAGACGAAATGGAATGTCATGCGCGGGCATAAGGTGCTGGAGAGCGTCAACGGCGCTGATTGGAGCTTCGGTTTTCAAAGTAGGCAGCGCGTCCATCTTCGCCCAGAAGTGAATCGGATCGCGCAGTTCCCCCTCCGCAATCAGCCGCAGCCACTGATGTTTTTCGCCCAGCACGAAGGCAAGACCTTCCTCCCGCATGCTTTCGCTATAGCCTTCGAGCAAGGCAGTGCAGATGTCTTCGTGTTTGAGGGGAAGATCTCCCGCCTCACAAGCGAGGTGAACGCTCACTGCCAGGCGCACGAGATCGATGGCATAGGCCATGGGCCAGGCCTCGTCGAAATCGTTGACTCCCCAGATGAGGCGGCCTTCGATGTCGCGCCAGGTCCCGAAATTTTCAATGTGGAGATCGCCTACCGCGAGAACTTTCGGCGCTTTGGTGAGATCGGGACAGATTTCCGGCCACATTTGCGCCCAGCGGTAAAAAGTTGCGCGAAAGAATGCGAACAATTCTTCCTTCATGCGAAAGTGTTTAAGGCCAAGATCTTTTTGGTTGATGTCAGTGCGTTGGGCCAGCCAGGCTTCATATTGGCGGGTGGCTTTTACCACGTTCATGGGGGCAACAATAGCGGCGTGGAGAATGGGAAGTCAAATGAGGGGCGGGGTGAAAACGGCAAAATCTTTACACAGGGGGCACAGAGGGGCACTGGGTAAGTCCGAACTTGGCAGAGCTAGTTTTTGAAATAGGCCGCGTTGCTTTCGACAAATTGCTTCTTCTCTTCGGGAAGGTCTTCGACGGAAAGAATCGATTCCGAGGTGCAGATAGGTACACAGGCGCCGCAGTCGATGCACTCCACGGGGTCGACAAAAAGCTGAGTGGCGGATACGAAGGCAGGTTCATCCTGCTTGGGATGAATGCAATCGGTGGGACATACATCGACGCACAGAGCGTCCTTAATGCAAGCGTCGGTGATTACGTAGGCCATGGTGAAACTCTCTCCGGATAAGGTTGCGTTTCGCTCTATCAGTTGTCAGTGTAGAAGCGGCGCGAACGTTCGGCTGTGATAACAATCACGGCCGCATGTGAGCGGAAACCGGCGGAGCTCGCGCACAATTTCCAGCCGATAGAAATTAATGATACGAATCACCCCGATAGGTGACGGCGGTCACGGAAAAGGAAAATCCACCGTGTGATGATGCCCTCATTGAACTAGTTCTTACTAGTTAAAGATCGCCCGGTCCCAACCCACAGAACCCCACAGAGCCGTAACCCCAGACGGCAGGGACCGGGCGCTTAAAGCAAAGACAGACAGCCCTCCCCAGTTCTTTAGCTTGGTCTTTCAGTCCCGCGAACCAATCCCCGCAATCAAATAACGCCTCACTTCTGTGTCGCCAGTGACACGCTGTCCTTAATTGGAGGCACTCTCCGATTAATGACACTCTTAAATCCCGCCGATTCAACATGCCAAGTTTGGCTCCCAGCTTGCCCTTTCAAGTATGTACACAGCATCAACCAGCGGACGGTGCGGAGGAAATTATGCAAATGGCAATGACATTCATGGCGTTGGTGGCGGGTCTTGTGTTTTCTCTTGCGGTCGCTCTGCTGGCGGAAGAGTTTATTTTCGGTCAGGTGATTCGTGTGTTTTTTGTGCGGCATGACGCTGGTCAGAAGCGTTGAAGCGCTGAGGAGAAAGACAATGCTGGCATTGAAATATTTGCTGATTACCAGCGGCGTGGGAATGATGATCGCCGCCTTGTGCATTCTCGCCTACGATCTATACCGAGAAACCTTGTACCGGCGGGCGCTGCAAACGTCCGGCGTAACAATTGCGGCCCGTGTTTCGGTGCGGTGGCGAATTTCTCTCGCGCTCGCGATGCTAGCCTGGGGACCGCTGCTGGTGGCCTTCAGCATCGTAGTCGTACCGAGCGGAACGGCGGGCGTTCGCGTCAGCCAGGTGAGCGGAACCGTGGCGGGAACGCTTTATCCAGGAGCACACTTTATCGTACCTCTTGTTGACGACGTGACGCTGTTCGACACCCGCGATCAGATTTTTACCACAGGCACGTCAGAAGACGGAAAAATCACGACGGGTAAAGCCTCCACGAAGGAGCATCCTTCGAACACGCAGCCGCTCAATGTGCAGGCGAAAGAAGGCCTGACTCTAGGTCTGGCGATCACAGTGAGATACCGGCTGGACGCGAAGCATCTGGACTATATCGAAGTCAACTTGCCGCGCCCGGTAGAAAAAGAAATTGTCCCTCCCGTGGTGGCCAGCGTGTGGCGCGAGATCGTGCCGAACTACACGGTGCGCGACGTTTTTTCCGCGAAACGCGAGGAAGTACGGCGAACTGCCGCTGAACTGATTACCCATAGGCTGGCGGCAGATGGGATCGTGGTGAAAGAGGTGATGCTGCGGGATATCCAGTTACCTCCCGAATATGCCGAGGGGCTACAGGCTTTGCTGCTCAAAGAACAGGAGAATGACCGCATGAGCGTGGAGACGGAATTAAAGAGCAAGGAAGTACGCATCGCTGAATTGGAGGCCGAGGCCATGAAGGCGCGCCAGATCAAGGCGGCGGAAGGCGAAGCTCGGGTGCGCGTGCTGCGGGCGAAAAGCGAATCGGACGCCATGAAATATACTCTGCCTTTGAAACAGAAACAGATCGAACAGAGCCGCCTTGAGGCGCAGGCTCGGAAGGAAGCGACGATTCAGAATGCGGAGGGAGACGCGCAAGCCAAGCTGATCGACAGCAAGGCCGAGGGAGAACGGCGTAAATTGCTGGCCAACGCGGAAGCTGATCGCATTCGCGTCACGGCGGCGGCGGATGCGGAGCGACTGCAAAGCGAAGCCGCGGTCTTAAAGAACAATCCGCTTCTGATCAATAAAATTGTGGCTGAGCGGCTTTCCGATAAGTTGCAGATCATGATGGTCCCTGCCGATGGTAAGTTCTTTTTCGCTAACGATGTAGTTCGTGGCATGAATCTGGCGAATCAAAGCACGCAGGCTGAACCGCAACCCAGATAGTGCGCTAATCGTGCATTGCCCAACCGGGGTCGTACGATATGATGCGGAGGATTCGGTTCGCCAAACCATGCATCGCCTCTTCATGGAAGGACAGGAGCGCTAATGTTTCGCCGGAAACTTCTGTCCGTTTTCGCGCTGACCGTGTTTGTGTCGGTGGCCGCCGTGGCCTGGCTCGTCTCTGCCGTCACGCGGCGGGCTTTTGAGCGCAGCGAGAATGAGAGAACCGCTTCTCTCGTAACTCAGTTCCGCCACGAATTCAACCGGCAGGGTGAGTTCGTAGAGCGGAAGGTGCAGGCCATCGCCTCGTCAGAACCCATAAGCCACATGGCAACCGCCTTGAATCGGGTGACGGCGGATCCGGGTCCGTATTTCGAATTGGCCAAGTCGACGGCGGAGAATAACCAACTCGAATTTCTGGAGTTCGTGCACAACGACGGCGCAATTATTTCGTCGGCGCAGTGGCCCTCGAAATTCGGACATCCGGACAGCGATATCAACATCTTCCCCGCACAGGCTGATCACGGAGCTTTTCTGAAGCAGGAAGAATTGCCGGACGGAACAGTTTTAGGCTTATTTGCTGTGGCCGCGACGCGGGCAGGCGAGCGCCCGATCTATGTGATCGGAGGCCGCCGTCTGGATAAGTGTCTTCTCGCCACTTTGGATCTGCCGGCGGGTATGCGAGCTTTGTTGTACCAGAATCGCGGCGATCATTTCTCGCCGGAGTTTCTCGTCGATCCTTCTTCCGCCTCCAAGGAAAATGTGCGAGCGGCTGAAAAGTTGCAGCCTCTCATTGATGCAGTCCGGCATTCAGAACAAGAAACGACGAGGTTGGTAAAGTGGTCGGAGGATGAGGCAGAGGATGAAGTGTTTCACGCGATTCCACTTCTGGGTGCGGGCGAGGATCGTCCGCTGCTGGCGATTTTGCTGATCGGCAACTCGCGTCGGACATACGTAGAACTCGTCCGGCGCATCGGTTCATCGGCTCTGATTGTGGGCACTGCCGGGATTCTGTTGGCGCTCATCGCCGGCAGTTGGGCGGCGGCACGGGTGACGCGTCCTGTTGAGCAACTGGCCCATGCGGCACAAGAAGTTGCTCGGGGAAATTGGAACACGCGGGTAGACGTGCTGGGCGATGACGAACTGGGGCAATTGGCAGATTCTTTCAATCGCATGACCACAGAGTTGCTCGGCCAGAAAGAGCGATTGTTGCAGGCGGAAAGGGTTGCGGCTTGGCGGGACTTGGCGCGGCGACTCGCACACGAATTGAAGAATCCTCTGTTTCCCCTGCAACTAACGGTGGAGAATCTGGTGCGCGCGAGGACGCAGAATCCCGACCAGTTCGAAGAAGTATTCCGGGAAAGCTCCAGAACGCTTTTGGCTGAGATTTCGAATCTGAAACGGATCATCGAAAAGTTCAGCGACTTCTCGAAGCTGCCGCAGCCACAATTCCAGCGCGTGCAGGCCAATGAATTGATTCTGGGGGTGATGCAGCTTTTTCAAGCGCAGCTGAAAGCGCCGGGACGGGTGAAGATCAACTGTGAATTGCAGTTGGAGCCGCACTTGGAGCCAGTAGACGCGGATGTGGATCTACTGCACCGGGCGATCTTAAATCTCGTACTCAATGCTCAGGATGCAATGCCGGGCGGAGGGACTTTGACCTTGCGTACTCGAAACCGCAATGGCAACGTAGTGATTGAAGTGGCGGACACGGGGACGGGATTGACGTCGGAAGAGTGCACGCGAATCTTTACTCCTTATTACACCAGCAAGAAGAAGGGCACTGGCCTTGGCCTGGCTATCGTTCAATCCGTCGTCAGCGATCATGGCGGTACAATCCATGTCGAGAGCGCGCCTGGCCAAGGTACGACATTCGTGATCGAATTGCCGCGAAATGCGGATCACTCGCGCAGGCGTGGGTAGAATTAAGTCGGTAGGAGGATGATTGGCGTCGAAGGCGCATTTGCTGATTGTGGACGACGAGGCGAACACTCTAGCCTCGCTCGCGCGGGCGTTTCGCCTGGCGGGTCACGAAGCCACACTGTGCGACAACGCTGGAAAGGCGTTGGAACTCGCGAAGACACAAAAGTTCGACGTGATTCTGTCCGATGTGGCTATGCCAGGCAAGAGCGGGCTCACTCTGCTGGAAGAATTGAAAACCCAGGGGGTGACTGTGCCAGTGGTGATGATGTCAGGGCAAGCCGATATCGAAATGGCGGTTCGGGCCACGCGACTCGGAGCGCTGGATTTTCTGGAGAAACCAATCTCTACAGAAAAACTTTTGCTAACCGTTGAGAATGCGCTGAAGCTGCAACGCCTGGAAAGTGAGAACCGGCAGCTAAAACAGCGGCTGGGCAAACACGAAATTGTCTGGCAAGGTACGGCCATGCAGCGGGTGATGGCGCAAGTGGATCGCGTAGCGGCAAGTGAAACACGAGTTTGCATTTTGGGGGAGACCGGCACAGGCAAAGAGTTAGTTGCCCGGACCATCCATGAACGCAGCGCGCGATCCAGCGGGGCGTTTGTCACTCTGAATTGCGCGGCGGTGCCGGCGGAACTGATAGAGTCGGAACTGTTCGGTCACGAGAAAGGCTCGTTCACCGGCGCTGCCGGGCGCCATGTTGGAAAATTCGAGCAGGCGGATCACGGCACGATCTTTCTCGATGAAATAGGGGATATGCCGCTGGCCATGCAGGCCAAATTGCTGCGGGTGCTAGAAGAAGGAGAAGTGGAGCGCATTGGCAGCGATAAACCGATCAGCATCGATGTGCGAGTGGTAGTTGCGACCCATCGCGATCTGGAAGCCCGAGTCCGCGAGGAGAAGTTCCGGCAAGATCTGTTTCACCGCATTTATGTTTTTCCCCTCGTGCTGCCTCCGCTGCGCGATCGGCGGGAAGATATTCCGGCGCTGGTGGCTCATTTCGCGGCGCAAGTCAGCGCGCAAAATGGATGGAAGCCGATTCCCTTCACCGCAGAGGTGATTACCGCATTGCAATCGCAATCGTGGCCGGGAAACGTTCGCGAACTACGTAACATTGTCGAGCGGCTCATGCTGCTGGCCACCGATGGTCAGGTAGATCTTTCAACAGTAGAGGCCGCAATGCCAAAGGGTGCCATTACAGCGTCATCCGCTACACCCGCCTCTGCCTCGCTCTCCGACCGGGTGGATGCTTTCGAAAAAGAAGTGATCCTGGCTGCGTTGAAGCGCAGCCACTCCAACGTCAGCATGGCGGCGAAGTCGCTGGGACTCGAGCGTAGTCATCTCTACAAGAAAGCTGAGCAGTTGGGAATCGATCTGCGGGCGATGCGGCGGGAACAATAATCGACGTCAGTTGATTCCGCTTCGTAACCCCGGTTGTGCATTCGTATAGTGCCGCATTGGAATCGGGGTCACCTATGCTACGTATCCTGCGGGGTCTTGTGGCACAGTTATGTGATAGTCGGCGCGAAGTTTGTTGATTTCTTTTTCCCCATGGCAGCGGCTGATTTCTTATGATCATTCCCTTCACCGAACGTCGTGTTTTGTTGACGGGAGCCGGCGGCTCGATCGGATCTGCGCTCGCCAAGACGATCCTCAGGCATAGGCCCCGGTCTCTAATTCTTTTTGATCACTCGGAAGGCAATCTCCATCAGATCAACTTCGATCTCAGTGCCCTTCCAGGCTGTCATGTCCTCTTCCCGATTGTTGGAGACATATGCGATGGCGCGCTCCTTACAGAAATATTTCAAGAAAGAAAACCTGAAACCATAATCCATGCTGCAGCATTCAAACACGTACCGCTCATGGAGAGTAATCCAATTGCGGCTCTCCAGAACAATGCGCTTGGGACTTACCTCTTGGCGCAAAGAGCCCGAATGCATGACGTAACCACGTTCGTTATGGTGTCCACGGATAAGGCAGTAAACCCGCACAGTGTGATGGGAGCGTCTAAGAGGTTGGCGGAGCTTGCATTGCTGCGGTGGAGCAGCCCTCGCACTCCAATGAGGGCAGTGCGCCTGGGAAATGTTTTGGGTTCGCAGGGAAGCGTGGTTCCGATATTCCTTCAGCAGATCTCGGAGGGAGGGCCGGTGACCGTAACGCACCACGCCGTGAATCGGTACTTTTTAAGTCTAAGTGACGCGGTCGAACTGGTGCTATTGACAGCAAGCCTCGACGGGAAAGGAGGTATATTCATTCCTAATCCTGCTGAACCAGTCCAGATTCTGGATCTGGCGAAGCGACTCGTCAAGGAAGCTGGATTTGAGCCCGAAATCGAAATCCCTATAGTAATGACAGGGCTCCGACCAGGCGACAAGATGACCGAGGAGTTTGTTTCGGATCTCGAATCGGTCGATTGGGCGGACGATGCACGGCTCCGCTTGATTAAGACACCTCAGCCTTCGCCAGAAGAATTCGATTCATCGATAGCAGCCTTGAAGGAAAGCATAGCTAGACACAACTTGGCGGAAAGCCTTAAACAGCTTTGCTGGCTCGTGCCCGAATATCGCCCCAGTGAAATGATTCTTGAGTCTATAAAGGAGCAACAATCGATTTCCTTATGAAACGGACTATCGCCGTTGTCACCTCTTCCCGCGCCGACTATGGGCATTTGTACTGGCCCCTGCGAGATTTGTCGGAAGCGGATTCGGTGGACCTTAGAATCGTGGCCCTTGGGCCTCACCTTTCGCCGGAATTTGGACATACCTTCCAGGAGATGGAAAAGGACGGCTTCACGATCCACGCTCGCGTCGAATGCCTGCTTAGTTCGGACAGCGACATCGGAATGGCCAAAACGATTGGAGTTGCTGTCTTGGGCCTTGCCGATTTATTTGGAGCCATGCGACCCGATCTGCTGCTTTTGATAGCGGATCGATACGAGATGCTGGCGCCGGCTTCCGTTGCTTTGGCTTTGCGAATTCCAATCGCACACATCGAGGGGGGTGAAGTCAGCGAAGGCGCGATTGACGATGCTGTTCGGAACGCCTTGACGAAGATGGCTCACATCCATTTCACCTCCACCCATGCAGCCCGGCAAAGGGTGATCGACATGGGCGAAGAAGAATGGCGCGTCCACCGCACTGGAGCGCCGTCCTTGGATCATTTGCGGCGACGGACTCTTTTGACGCGCGAGGAAGTCGAGTCCCGACTGCATTTCGATCTATCGACTCCACCGGTGCTTGTCGCCTATCATCCTGTCACCCTCGCTCGCGACACAATGGAAGAAGCGGACGCATTGTTTGCGGCTTTTGAGGAGGTGCCGGAGCAGATGCTGTTTTGTTATCCGAATGCCGACGCCGGGAGTCGCGCACTCATCGATCGAACCAAATCCTTCCTGGCGTCTCGGGGCCGGGGTGCGCTGTATACCAACCTGGATGCCATCACCTATTGGAGTCTGCTGCGTCAAGTGGAAATGCTGGTGGGGAATTCCAGCAGCGGAATTATGGAAACGGCATCCTTTGCGCTGCCCACGGTCAATATCGGATTGAGGCAGCAAGGCCGGGAGCGCGCCATGAACGTGTTAGACGCGGCTGCAAACAAGGAGTCGATCCTGAAAGCAATGGAGGTCGCAAGGGCGGGGGAATTCCGTGAGTCTCTCTGGGGAATGCTCAATCCTTATGGCGAAGGCCATGCCTCCGAAAACATCGTCCAGGTGCTGACAACCGTGCCGCTCACCCGGGATCTACTCATCAAGCGGCATGGCCCCTTGATGAATCCAGTGGAAGTTGCAAGCATGACCAGTGCGTCATGAAAATCCCGCTCTCTGCTCCCGATGTACAAGAGGAAGAAATCGAGTCGGTTGCTGCCGTCCTTCGCTCTCCGCACTTAAGCCTGGGGCCTAAGCTTGAGGAATTCGAGCACGCCATTGCAGGCTACGTTGGCGCCGGAAATGCGATCGGCGTGAGTTCTGGGACGGCGGGCCTGCATCTCTGCGTGCGCGCACTGGGAATTGGCGCGGGAGACGAAGTCATTGTTCCTTCCTTCGCGTTCATCGCTGTAGCCAACGTGGTCCGCTACGAGAATGCAATTCCGGTCTTTGTCGATATCGAACCCGAGACATTGAATGTCGACCCCAACCGAATTGAGGCCGCCATTACTCCCCGCACAAGAGCCATCCTGGTTGTTCATACCTTTGGTTGCCCCGCAGAATTATCAAAGATTGTGGATATCGCCCGGCGTCATAATCTTTACGTAATTGAGGATGCGTGTGAAGCCTTTGGGGCGGAATACGAGAACCGGAAGGTGGGGAGCCAATGCGATGCAGGCGTGTTCGCTTTCTATCCCAATAAGCAAATCACTACGGGCGAAGGGGGAGTCGTTGTCACCGCGAATCCACGCACAGCTTCTTTGGTTCGGGTGCTGCGTAATCAAGGCCGGGTTAACTCGGAAGACTGGCTGCAACATTCCGAACTCGGGTACAACTACAGGTTATCCGAAATGAATTGCGCGCTGGGAATCAGCCAGCTCAAGAGAATTGGAGCGATTCTATCGAGGCGTGAGGAAATCGCACGGAAATACAACGACAAATTGACGGAGAATGACAATCTACGGCTTCCCCCACTCGCTGTGCCGCTCCGTAGAATTAGTTGGTTCGTGTATGTCGTTCGGCTATCAGGATCTTGGTCTCAAGTTCATCGCGATTGGATTGTGAAGGAGATGAATCGGCGAGGGATCGTTTGTGGAAGGTATTTTGCGCCGATTCATCTCCAACCGGCGTATCAATTCGCGTCTGTGCGGAGGACCGACCTCAGCGTCACGGAGTATCAGGCATCGCGCTCTCTGGCATTGCCGTTTTTCAATCGACTGCAAGACGAACAAATCGAAGCGGTTTGCGAGAACTTACGCGAGTCCATTCAACTGGCGGGGAGCACTGCTTCTGCGAGTTCCGAGGGTAGCCATCGGATCGTTGCTCTTGAATCGCGGCGGTAGACCCGCCCTTGTCTAGCGCCAACCCACGATTCACCTTAGCTTCCTCAACCGCGGGCGCTCCATCCCTTTCCTGACGCTCTCTTTGCCGCCAGTCATTCGAGATAACAACCGGATGTGCTAATGAGCGCCGTCCAAAGGGTGCCAGTACACCGTCATCGGCCACACTTGCGTCGGGCTCGCTCTCCGACCGCGTGGATGCTTTCGAAAAAGAAGTGATCCTGGCTGAGTTGAAGCGCAGCCACTCCAATGTCAGCATGGCGGCGAAGTCGCTGGGACTCGAGCGTAGTCATCTCTGCAAGAAAGCTGAGCAGTTGGGAATCGATCTACAGGCGATGCGGCGGGAACAATAATCGACGTCAGTTGATTCCACTTCGTAACCCCGGTTGTGCATTCGTACAGTGCCGCATTAGAATCGGGTCACCTATGCAACGTATTCCAAAACTTCTCCTCCAGTTGTTACGGGCTGGATTGGCACTGATGGTCATGGGTCTTTTTCAGCTAACTTTGGCTCAAAACGGTCCCCGTTCGCAAGATACTGGCGGTCAAGGAAACCAGCAGCACCGGGACGTCGGGACAAAAGAACCTTTCCCGGATGCGATACAACCACTCGCTGCAGTTCCGGAAACAACGACTCATATGGAAGCGAATCCCTCGGCGCTGATCCTCGGGCCAGGGGATGAAATGGAGGTCGCTGTGTATGGTGCACCTGATCTTTCCGGTCACACCCGCGTCGGCGCTGACGGAAATATCTCGATGCCTCTTATGGGTTACGTTCGAGTGGCCGGGCTCACCAGTACCGAAGCAGAAGTCGCCGTCGAAACCCAGTTGCGGCAAAATAAGATTGTTAACGACCCGCGAGTTTCAATTTTCGTTAAGGAATATACCAGCAGCGGATTTTCTGTGGCTGGCGAAGTTGCCAAGCCGGGTTTTTATTCCGCTATGGGTCCACACCGGTTATTTGATGTCCTTCAGGCGGCCGGGGGTGTCACGGATAAAGCTGAAAACAAAGTAATCATTAGCCACCGGGGCCAAAAGGACGGGACGACTCTCTCCATCTCCAAAGATCCCGCAGAAATGGCAGCCAACAACATCGAACTGCAACCCGGCGACACGGTAGTGGTCCCGAAAGCAGGGATTGTGTATGTGCTAGGAGAAGTGACGCGCCCGGGCGGGTATGTATTGAATTCCACGGGCGGTCTCACCGTTTTGCAGATTGTCGCCGTTGCCGGCGGACCCACTCACGTCGCCTCTGCGGGAAAGACCAGATTGCTTCGTCGTACCGAGAATGGGTTTCAAGAGCAAGCGATAGATTTGAAAAAACTTCTGCGTGGTAAAGCTGCGGACGTTTCCGTGCGAAACGAGGATATACTGTTTGTCCCCACTAGCGGGGTAAAGAGCGCGCTCAATGCGGGTACGCTAATTGCCACCATGGGAAGCGCTGCGATCTACCATGTTCCCTTCTAGTCGTCGACCGGCGCGTTGGATGTGAAATTCCCGTGAATTTCGATCTTCCTTATTGCAAGTTAGGTTGCCGAATCCTATCCATGCGCCAGCGGGTAAATCGAAAGACGGATCAAATATTCTCGGTGACAGGGCGCTGTACTTACGATCACCTGCATTCATAGGCTGAATCCATGATGTACCAGGGTTGGTTGGTTGGTTGGTTGGTCGCTCTCGCCTATTTCCAAGCGGGAATATAGCCTGTCGATCCGTCGGGCAAGGTAATGCTGATCCAGGTAAATGGCTGGGCTGGCGATGCTGCCGGGCTGTTGCTGCCGAGAGACGCTGCGGATCCGCCGCTGGAGGACTTCAGGAATTGAATTGTCCCTCCTGCAATAAGGTTTCTCACCCTCAAGTCCCCGAAGGCACCTTTGGTTCCAGTGTTCACTTCGAGACGACCGGCGGAATCTCGGCTGAGCCCAGTATCCATGGCTGATCGAGTCGTCACCCCCCACTTCAGGCTTCCGTCTTCTTCGACCGACATGGTGTAGTTTCCGTATCTGTCAAGGTTCGAGTAATTGTAGGCGCCGCTCAAGTTGCCGGTACGCACTTGAAGACCTGTACCGACGTCTGCCCATACATCAATCATCGCAGGATCATTGGAAGGCGGCACGATGTTATATCCATCCCCGGTGCCACCGTTTGTCGTCCCGGAAACTGTAAGCCAAGACCGCATATACATGCCACCTCCGTTGTTGATATATATCGTCGGGGTGAGATGTGCCTGGTCGCGTGGTTGAAGTATTCGTAGAATGTCTCCTGTAGTATCCGTTTCGAGTAGATCCAGAGTGGATGAAGAGCCAGCGCCTTTGTTCACCGTGAGAGAGCCCAAACCGTAAGTGCTAGGCGCGTCACCGACATTCAACTGCTTCGTTGAAGCATTGAATGTGAACGAACTATCCTGCCCGATGGTTCCACTTCCATTGCCAAACACCACTGGACCCCCTGCTATGCCCGCCAGAACAGGATTTGGATAGCTGCCTGCCAACACTCCTCCTGCCAACCCCGTAGCATCTTGCGGAATTGGGGAGGGGCTTGCGGGCTGAGAGGGGGAGGCATATTCAGCGACCCCTGTGGCACTTACCGTCGTAGTGCTCGTGTTGCTGCTTCGGTTGCCAGTTACTGTCGCCAATCGCAACGGCGTTAGCAAATAGGCCTGAGTATGGCCTTGATAGAGGCCAACCCCCACGATTTGCCCGAAATCGTTAACTGCCGTTGCGCTGGACAATGTCCAGCCGGAGTCTTGCCGGATTTGGCTGTTAAGATCTATAACGCCTGCATTTGTAAACGAAGCTGCACGTGACTCGCCAGTTTGGAAATTGGCATAGCCGATCGCAAGCCCCGAACGGTTGAAACCCAGAGTCACGGTTCCCGAATTGCCCGCGGTTGGGGGTTCGGAATCGCCGCGACTCCCTAACGTTGAGGCTTGCAGCGAAAGAACATGCGGCGCGCCCGTGATGATTGGAGACGTACCGAGCCACACTGAAAGTGTGTAACAACCTACGCCACTCTCAGGGCTGTCGGATGCCACTCCTGCCGTCTCAACTCCGCCATCGCAGCCGACCTGACCACTTGGCGAGAGAAGAAACAATTGACTGGCACTGCCCTTCGTTCCGACGGCGATGATTTGGCCCGCGTCACCAATAGACACAGCCGAAGAGAGAGTCCAGCCGCTGCCAGAAGCAATTCGATGATTCAAGTCCGCCAGTCCGCCCGAATGGTAGAGGAAGGCGTGTCTCATCCCAGTTGACCCAACATCGGAAGTTCCTACGACATCGCCCGCCGCGTTAATACCCAGACTCTCACTTTGAGGACCGCCAAGTGTCCCTAAGTCCAAAAACTCCCCGTTAAATAGAAACGCGTGCCACAAGGATGAATATTGCCGGAATGCTCCGACAACCTCGGCATTGTCGTTCAGTGCGTATGCTCGACTCTCGTAGTCATTTGAGGGAGTAAGCGGCGTTATGGAATAAGACTGGCCGAAGAGCGTACCTACAAGGAACAGACATATAACCGAAAGACGGCTTAGTACACGTGAGCCAGCGCTGTTCTCGAGTATCGCTGCCGCCTTGCCATCGTCATTGCGACTGAAGAATAGTTTCATTATCCTGCTGCCTATCGGGTCAGATGCAATTCACTCTAACATTCGAAAATGATGCTACGCGACTCGAAACAGGATGACGCCTCTATCTTGTAACTATCAAGCCGCAATACTTAGGCACTTTCGATTGAGCATTCCCTGCCATGTGGACACAATACCGGCAGTGTTTGGCTAGCAAATCCGGTCAAAGCGGTGACCCGTGTCCGGCTTCAACCCAATAACGTACGAGCTCAGCGGTCCAAACGGCAGGCGCTCCAAACGGCAGGCGCTCCCAGTTAAGGCGAAGAATATTGCGAGGCGCAGATGATTTTCATGCACCTCAGTAGTAAGAGATCTTGAATGCGCTCTTGTAGCACAAGGCGCGAGTCCGTTTTGCGCGGCTGCGACCGTAACTCTCCCAACGATCGGCAACACGCCTAAACTGCTCTTCTCCGGTGAGTAAGTGCATGACTTGCAACTGTACGATGTGCAGCCGATGGTAGAAGGGACTGGCCACCATTTTTAGCCGCGTTCCGGATTGCTCGTACAGAGACCAGAATCCCAAATCATAGCTCTCCAGATTTTCCAACAGAGTCTTAACAGCTCGATGAAAAAGGTGCTGCGCGGCGGGATCGGCGGTTGCAAGAAAATAGTCATACACTCCCCATGCCGCCCACATAAAACCATTCAGAATATGGGTGGGCGGGGACACGATGTATTCCTCGAACCAAAGATTACCCTGCTTGTCGGTGAAGGTCACACCACCATCCTCAGTTGGGACGACAAAACTGTGAAACGCTTTTCCGGCAGCCTGAAGATATTCAGATTTACCAGTCGCTCGATGCGCCCGAACTAAGAGTGAGATTCCCTGCCCTTGTGCCAACCCCGAATACCAGGGAGCCTTCAACGTATCGCGGTATTCCCAGTCGAAGTGATGGTTCCAAACCCAAAGACCCCAGCAATTCTGCTCCAGATGATTGCAGAGCCAATCACTGGCCTTCAGAAACCTTTCTTTGCGCTCGCCGCTGTCAGTGCATTGAAAGAGATCATGATTTCCGAGTCCCCACTGCGCAACAGCGATCGGGTTGTACTGCAGGCCGATCTCACCGTGATAATCGAGCAACGGTATGCCAAGAGAATCGTGATGGCCCGAATAATCAGACTTGGTCCCGAAGTCCATGTAGTACTCGCCCAATTTATCGGTGGTGGCGTGCGGGTTCGCGCGAGGCGTATCGTGCCAGAAGGTCAGCTGGCTTTTGCCCGGGACCAGGTAAGCGCGGAAGATGCGCCGATAATACTGGAGGCGGTTCGCAAACGACATGCTTATTGAAATCTTGAGATCAACACCAAACTATAGCACGACGAGTTGTCCGAAACTGAGCTCCGAAGAACCCCCGCCGCACTTCGCGATAAAAAAGGAATTCATGCGACGGCCGGATCATTTGGGGCGCCAGTTGCGGACTTCTTCAGAATCGGTTTCATGCCGTTGCCGCCTGTTGCTCATGCCCCAGATCGCTTGGCATATGCCTACCGCCGCTATCCAGAAATGTTTGCATCCAGATCTCCAGTGTCAAAAGCTGCCAGATCTGCATGGACCAGTCCTGCTTCCCGCTGCGGTGTTCATCGACCAAGGTGCGCACGGAGTTGGGCCGGAACAGGCCACGCTTTTCAATCTGTGATTCGGAAAGCAAGTCGTCCACCATTTCTTTTAGATCGCGCGCTAACCAGTAATCTACCGGAGCCGCAAAGCCTGCTTTGGGTTGCCGTAGAACTTCGCGCGGTAAAACGTCTTGCATGGCCTTCCGGAAGATATATTTGGTGGTTGGATGGAAAAAGCCTTTCAACTTCATGTGCGGGGGGACATTCCAGGCTACAAACTCGACGAGTTCGCGATCCAGGAAAGGCACGCGAACCTCCACGGAGCAGGCCATGCTCATCTTGTCGTTATAGGTCAGGTTCAAGCTGGTCATAAAAATCTTGGTATCCAAATAAAGCATTTGATTGAGAAAATCAGCGTCTTTGACTTTTTCAAATCTTCTCATGTGTTGCTTCGCAGCATCCTCTCCGCACATCTCGTCGGATAGAACCGATGTGTAAAGTGCAGATTTTTGTTCCTCGTCGAGGTACGTGCAATTCATCAAGAACCGTTCGACTGGCGACAATGAGGAGCTTCGGGCCATCTTCTTGGCAAGGCGAAGTCTTCCCTTCATCGCGGTTCCTCGCAAGCTGGGAAGGCTCAGCAGCGACGAGTTGATTAACCCCCGAACTCTGGCGGGGACGCGTCGATAAGCCTGAGCCCAGTAATGGGCATAGTGTTTGCGGTATCCTGCGAACAATTCATCTCCCCCAACGCCGGAGAGCAGCACGGTCGCATGTTTGCGCGCTTCACGGCATACAAGATAAGACGCGATGATCGCCGGATCGGCGGTGGGTTCGTCCATGTGCCATATGAGCTTAGGTAGAAGATCAGCAACGTCAGGTTCCACCAGAATGCGATGGTTCTCGCACCCGAGATGGCGTGCCAGTCGGGCTGCTACGTCCGGGTCATCCAGCGTGGTTTCCCCTATCCGGTGGCGGTCCGGAAAGGTAATCGTGTAGGTCCGCACCGGCTGCCGGTTAGCTTGCGACATCATGGCAACGATACTCGAAGAATCCAGACCTGCACTCAGAAAGGCACCGATCGGCACGTCGCTGATCATCTGTGCTTCGACAGATCGTCGGAACCGCTCGCGAATCTCGTCTTTCAAATCGGCTTCCGAACGAGGGAACTCGAAGCCGTCGTTTGGAAACTCGAGGTCCCAATACTGAATTATTTCTACTTCTCCGTTACGTAGCAGCGCATAATGGCCGGCCGGCAGCTTCAAAACGTCGCGGAACATCGTCTTAGGGTCGGGCACCCAAAGGAAGGTCAAATACTGGTGCAGGGCTTTGACATCGATCTGAGGCTGAATCCCTGGAACCTTCAACAGTGCCTTGATTTCTGACGCAAAGGCAAAGCGGCGTCCCTGTTGCACATAGTAGAAAGGCTTAATCCCAAAATGATCGCGAGCAAAAAACATAGTTGGGTGGCCGGAGCGCAGGTCGCAGATGCCGAATGCGAACATGCCATTCAGACGCTTTACGCAGGCTGGGCCTTCTTGCTCGTAGAGATGAATGACGACTTCAGTATCGGTCTCGGAAACAAATCGATGCCCTTTCATCTCCAGTTCGCGGCGTAAATCGCGAAAGTTGTAGATCTCACCGTTATAGGTGATCCAAACGGTCCTGTCCTCATTGCACATGGGCATGTGGCCGCTAGGGGAGAGATCAATGATAGACAGTCGACGGCTTCCGAGTCCGACATAAGAACCGTCAGGAAATTTATGTTCCCAGAAGCCGGCATCGTCGGGTCCGCGATGGGCCTGCACGTCGGTCATGCGCACCAGAGTGTCACGGTCGCCACAATTCACCAATCCGCTGATGCCACACATTTAGCGAAGCACTCCTTCTTGGAAGTCAATTTGTCGACAAGTGGCAGCGCAGCGATGACTCAACATTTCACGCCCGCTGGATAGTCAATTCTGCGCCATGACGGGAGGGCGCGGCTCTTCTGAGAGATCGGCGATTGAACTCGTAGGCCGAGATTCCACAAATTTATCCACCCACTGCTTAAGGACATAGAGGGACCAGGGCCGAGACCACGTGGTTCGTCCAGCTAAAAAGTCCTTCCACACTTTTACAACGAACTTTCGATCGACTCCGTCTATCAGGCTCGCCGTGCTGTCGAGCAAGGAATCCTCGATGTCGTGCCGCATCTCTTTTTTCAACCAGAGATCAAAGGGAAAAGTGAAACCGCGTTTCGGCCGCTGCACCGCCTGCTGTGGAAGTGCGCCCTGTAGCGCCTCAGTCAACAACCATTTGGGAGCTCCCGACTTAAGCTTGAGAGCGCCAGGAATCCGGAATAAAAATTCAACCAACTTGTGGTCGATGAATGGTACACGTAATTCCAAGCCGTGCGCCATGCTCATGAAGTCTGAATCGCGCAACAGCGTGTTGGTCATGTAGTGGCGGAGTTCAAAATAGGAATTGCGATTGAAGGGATCAAATCTCGCGGCCGACTTCGCTATATCGGCTAGCGGGCGCATGGCGGACTCAGCACTCCTGCCGTCACCGGCCAAACTCAACTGCCGCAAAAGGCGGGGCATAAACAGCGTGCGGGCGAGCGCGTAAGGATGCGGAATGCCACGATCGCCTGCGATAAGAGCTGCCATCTTTTCCATCCTCGGCCCGCGTTTCAGGGTTGCCAGGCTGGTCCAGGCCGCCAGCTTTCGCCGCAATGCAGGATTGACTGTACTGGCATACCAGGCAACGCGTTCCATCCGCGGAACGGCGGTGAAGGTTTCGTAGCCGGCAAAAATCTCGTCAGCCCCCAAACCGGATAGGGCCACCTTGAGTCCCATACGCCGGGTTTCGCGCGAAATGATGTAAGTGTTTACGCCGTCCACGGTCGGCTGATCCATAGCACCGACGATGTGGGGTAACGACATCATCACCTCACGGCTGGAGATCTCAATTTCGTGGTGATCAGTGCCAAAGCGGGTTGAAATCGACCGCGAGTATTCAGCCTCGCTGTAGTCCGACTCATTGAAAACGACAGAAAATGTGCTAAGGCTCGAATGTCTGCTGCTAAGCAGCGCGACCAGGGCGCTAGAATCGATGCCGCCCGAGAGAAAAACGCCCACGGGCACGTCGCTGACCGTGCGTAGAAGGATCGCATCCTCCAATTGAGTTCGCAGTTCGGCGATCGTTTCCGGGCCGATGTGGCGCACTTCCCCGGGTGCTGCGAGGTCGCGCTCTGCGCTGTTCAAGTCCCAATATTTCCTGAGCGTGAGTTCGCCCTCTCGAAGCAGAGCAAAGTGTGCCGGCGGGAGCGAGTGAATCCCCTTGATCAGCGTATCGGGATTTGATACCGACCCATAGCGGAGGAACTGCATGAGCCCAACCTCGTCAATCTGGCGGGCGATGAGACCTGTCTGCAATAAGGAGCGGACTTCAGAAGAGAACAAAAAAAGTCCGTCGCGATGAAAATAGTAGAGTGGCTTTTCACCAAATCTGTCCCGCGCCAGAAACAATACGCGGGTGCGTGCATCCCAGATCGCGAAAGCGAACATGCCCCGAAAACGGTCTAAGCATTGGGTTCCCCACTTTGAGTACGCTTTGAGGATCACCTCGGTGTCCGAGTGGCTATGAAAGGCAACGCCGCATGATCCCAGTTCCGAGCGAACCTCACGGAAATTGTATATCTCGCCGTTATAGACGATCCAGTTTCCGGTTTCACGGTCCTGCATCGGTTGGTGGCCCGCGGGCGAGAGATCAAGAATGGCGAGGCGCCGGTTTCCAAGAAAGATCAAGCTTGGCTGCGGGCCGCTTTCACGTATCACCTGCCATCCGGAATCGTCGGGGCCCCGATGCTCCAACGCCGCCAATCCCTGCAGCAGGCTTTCTTCCTGAACCTGGTCTGGGGAACCAACGGCTCCCACGATCCCACACATGCTTTCCCCCTCTTACTCTTTGGACTGCTCGGCTTCTACTGTTGTGGTGGTTCGGAACTTTGCGGCGTTGAGGGCGCCTTCCGGCGGATCCTCCTTGAGGTGCTGGAGTTCCCACAGCTTCGCCGTGGTGAACTGCTCGAATACGGCATGCATTTGGCAGAAGAGAAAGCCGTGCTTGCCGTCCAAAAAACCAAGACGGAAAAAGTACCAATAAAAAAAAGACAAAAAAGAGCGGCCCGGAAGGTACGGCCAGATTCGCTCTTTGATAAATCGCTTACGTTCCAGGCTCCCTTTGAAAAAGGAAGCTTGAAGCCCTGCGGTGCTTACGCCCCGGCGCACTCGGTCCAATTCGCACGCCTCTTGCGTGGAATAGCCGTTATGCTTGGCGATCCAGAAACTCATGTCGCGCAGGTCCTCGTGGATCAGATCAGACCGGCAATAACCTGCTTTGCCATCGAGAAGCAGATGTTCGTGCACCTCCCGCTGCTCATAACGCCCGTGACCACGCCGAAATAAACGCAGATTCCAGCTTGGATACCAACCGCAATGTCGTATCCATTTGCCATAGAAAATCAACTTGCGGTTCAGGTAAAAACCGTCATAACCATTCCCGTCGGCCGCGACAATCCCGCCAATTTCCGCCGCCAGTTCCGGTGAAACGCGCTCATCGGCGTCCAGGATCAGCACCCACTCGCCGCGAAATGGCACGCTCTCAAGGGCCCAATTCTTTTGCCGAGAGTACCCTTCGAAAGCGTGCTGCACTACGTTGACGCCCGCCTCGCGCGCGATCTCCACCGTTCGATCGGTGCTGAATGAATCCACCACCCACACATCTTCCGCCCACCCGCGGACACTTGCCAGGCAATCAGCCAGGTTGAGTTCCTCGTTGAACGTGGGGATCAGTAGGGAGACGTTCAAGCATCTCACTGTGGTGGCGTCTACTCCCATGGTCATTCCTTCGCCGCCACTGAAACGAGTTCTTCGCCCCGGTTGGCCAGTGCTTGAATGTGTCGAAGCGGCCACGTTATCGTGCCGAACCCCACTCGGCTAACGTTTAGCACATTGGCAGCGACAGACTGCCAACCTGTCGGCTTAGATCGTCTTGACGTGCGCAACTTCTGGTAGCTGACCCCCATAATCGTCCGCGTCAGGGCATTAAACCAACCTGAGAAAGGCTCCTCGGTTTCAACGAGAAGCGACCGCAGGCCTTCGTTCTCCAGCAGTGGTAGCAACGTAGCGGGTGAGAAGTAATAGAGGTGGTAGCGCTCATAAGATGTCCAGCCCGGAAGGCTCGCCTCCCATGAGGCAATGTTGGGCACGGAAATGTGCACAATGCCTCCCTTATTAAGGAGGGCGCTAACCCTGTGTAACATCGCTTTTGGGTCAGGCATGTGTTCGAGCACATGGTTCATGACAATAACGTCGAACTTGGCGTGGTGCGTTGCGCAACTAAAATCCTCCAGATAACCCTGGACAACAGGCACCTTATATGCCTGCCGCACGTGATCGGCAATGTGAGCTGAGGCTTCAATGCCCATGCAATCGAAGCCGGATAGCCGCGCCGCATTTAAGAAAACACCGCTCCCGACTCCGATATCGAGCAAACGACCTCCGCGCACGAAGCGATGTAGCCTGCGAAGGATTTGACGGGCTTTCCATTGGTCAAAGAGCGCCTGCCAGCGATTGTGGCGTGCGGTAAAGTCCTCCGAAAAAAATTCGGCTTCCATCTGCCTGACATATTCCCTAGCACCGCTAAGCAGTGGCAGGAACACGATGCCGCAAAGCTGACAACGCCGTAGCGCCAGGTCAGGCCGTCCCGCCTCATGGCTGCACGCTTCGCCGCCGCACATTGTGCACACGTCTATCGCCAGCGGTTGGATAGCGCTCATCGTTTAGCCTCTTCGAGCGTCATCGCTCCGGACGATAATTGGTTGAACGTATTGATCAAAATTTGGGCGTGCCTCTTCCAGCTAAACTCGCGACTCCTCCGTAGACCAGCATCGATCAAGGACAACCGCAGTTGACTGTCCTCCATCACGCGCCGAATTTGTTGCGCGAAGCCCTTGGGATCAAACGGACTGAAGTAAATAGCAGCATCTCGACAAAGTTCCCGATTGACAGGAGCATCTGCCGCCACAATCGGTAATCCTACAGTCATTGCCTCTACCAAAGGATGTCCGAATGATTCGACCGCCGAGGGATACACGAAGACGTCGGCTCCACCGTACAGTGCCGCGGTTTCTTCAACAGTGGATGGGCTTCTAAATTCGAGGTATTGAAAGAGCTCAGGGGAAGCGGCAAGCAGGGCATCCTCTTTCCATGTGGATGTCCATCTTGCCTGCGCCCAATTGGGATCGGCGGTAGTAACCAAGTGACAGACTGTTCCACTCCTGATCAATTCCAGAAGCGCGCGCAGCAGCGTTGTCACATTCTTATGTTCCGCGTACAAAGATGTATAGAGGAGGCGAGAGGGAAGCCTGGAAGAACCGTTGCCTGAAGGTCGCCTCGTAGCCTGCAACAATGGTGCATTCACCCCATAATAGTTCACTAGACTCTTTTCGTACGGCACACAGCACCAAAGACGCAAGTCATCCAGCATCGACTGCGACGGAGTCATTACGATATCTGCCGCCTTTGCAGATCGACAAATCAAACGCCGCCTCAGTGAGTTCTCCAAGCGTCGACTCATCGTCCTGCGGAGCTTACGCGGATACATCGGAGAAAAGTGCAGCGCATTGCGAATAAGCAGCACCTGTCGACAGGGGCAGCAAAACATAGCAAAGTTGGCTGTGGAAAAGAGTACATCTATTTTCTCGCGCCGCACCAATCGTCGCAAAGTCACGTTGTCAAACCACAACCGCGCTCCGATACCAGCATCGCCAACGTCCGTAACGACGACATGAACATTTGGTGTGAGCCCGCGGATTGATTTGGCTTGGGCCTCGGGGGCAAGGAAAATAAACTCGTGTTCGCTTCCAGAAAGGGCCAGTTCAACCGCCAGATTGTTGATGTAGTTGGCAGCTCCTCCCATTTTTGCCGAAACCGCATTTAATAGGACGCGCATCGTTAGAACCAGTCCGAGCGCTTCGCCGCAAAATGCAGCGCGGTTGCTTCTCTCGATGGAAGAGCAGACTTCTGTCCGAACGTACGCAGATAGGCGATCGCGCCGAAAAACAAAAAGAGAGCAACATTCGAAACAATAGGTGACGTCGCGTCGGGCAAGTTCAGGACGTTCATAATGATCGCCACATAGAGGAACATGTTTGCCGGGTGGTGAATAGGATAGTTTCCCGCCAAACGCCACAGTCCGCTGAGCAGGAGTCCGGTCAGGAACATGCCGGCAGCAACGCCCACGATGCCAAAATTCCAGTACCACTCTCCGACAATCGTCATGCCGGTGGACGTGGTCGCTTCCGCCTCGCTGTTGGCCATGCCGAGATACGCCGTAAACCACGCACCGCGGCTAACTGGAGGTTTTTCCGGCCAGATAATTCGGGGAATGAACGCGTAGTACAAGTCCTTCATCGAGCTGCCCATTTGCAATCCGGACCTGCTCACTTCTCCCACCATGAAGCCGGTGACCTGCGGGATCTCAAACAACCTCTCCATCAATGCATTGAGCTGATCACCCAGAGAAAGCGTGATCGATTCTCCTGTATAGAAAGGAGACGACGATTTCAGGCCCACCATAACCCTGTCGTAGTATTCGCCTTCCTGAATGTTACGAGAAGTGTTCACCGCGGGAGCGACAACCCCGAGGTAAAGCAATAACAATAAGACGACCACGGCTGGAATCCATTTGTAATACTGTCTGCGGCGCGTAAGGAAGACGATGGCTGGCAATAAAGCCAGCATGGTGTAGGACTTGGAATTGCTGCCGCCAAAAAAGGCCGCCAATACATAGACGGTCACTCCGGCGGCAAACAGAAGCCGCATACCAAACGAACTCTGCACATTTGCGCTGGAGAACGCGAACGCCAGCAAAACCGCCATGCAGCCCCATTGCAGCATTCCTCCAAACATTCCCAGGAAAGTGAAAGTCGTGGGACGGTAGATGGCCGCGATCCCAATTGCGTACAGCAAGACGATCCAATGTGGTTTCCAATTCAGCGGCCCTGTAGCATGCCACCGAACGAGTGGCTGAAAGGCCCGCAGCCCCAGGTGCATCATGAAGGTACCGATCAGCGTAATGAAGTATCCAAGCGCCACGTCGTGGGCGGGAATTCGAAGCAGCGGGAAATCCAGCGAGCGATCAGTCAAAAGGGTGGTCCCGGCGTAAATGGTCGCCGGGCCCATCTGCATGCCCAGGAAAAGAAGGAAGACCGATAAAGGATTGATCCAGAGCGGATCACGGCGCGCCTCCATAATTCCGAGAATTAACATTGACGTGCCGATCAGTATCCCGCTCAGCACCAAGCAAATCGCCGGGGAAACCAGGTAGAGGAGTAACGCACCAACGCCCACCAGAGCGAGATGGATCTTCAGGCAAGTAGCGGGCTTCCAAATAAAGCGTCGGGTGCCTTTGCCTTTCAGAGGCACCGGAAACCGGCCAGAACGAAGTTGCTGCAGCAAAGCTGGGGCGACACTCATAGGGGTGCAGCCTCCGATTTTAATTGTCGTCTACTGCCCGAAGTCAGCCACCGCGGGCCCATTTCATGAAGCCGCCGCACGGCACTGCTCATCCGCTCCGTGGCAACCAGCTCATCCTGAGACTCGGAAATTTGTGTGGAATTTGACGACATGGCTGCGTAGAGACTGCGATCGTTATAAAGCAACTCGATAGCGTCGCTGAGCCGTTGCGTATCACCGCAGGGAAAAACGATCGCATTTCGTCCTGGCTGCGCCGTGTCCTGGGGACCGATGCAGCCGACCCGATCGCTCGCCAGAATAGGCAATCCGAAGACGCTGGCTTCGGACGCGACCAAACCATACGCCTCGAAGCTCGAGGTCACGGCAATGACGTCCGATGCAGCATAATAAGAGGCAATCGCTGACTGGTTCACGAAACCAGTGAGTACGGCATTATTGACTCGTTCTCGTTCACAAAAAGCTTCCAGCGCGGGCCGTTCCTCCCCTTCACCTACCAGCAACGCCCAAACCGGCAATCCTTTTCGTGCGAGGGAGTGCGCAGCGACGATAAGATCCTGAGGACGCTTTTTGTCGATATATTTTCCGCAGAAAAGCACGATGAATGCATCCTGCGGTATACCGAGAGCGTGGCGGATCGCGGAGCGAGTGGCGGCACGGTCGGGAACCGCCTGGAGCAGTCTTCGACGTTCGATCGGGTAGACGCCGGGAAAGAGGCGGTCAGGAGGAATTCCATAATAAGCATGATAAAGGCTATTGTTTTCGCCAACGCATAGTGCGCCATCGACGTAACGATAAAAGCGACGCACGATAATGTCTTTGATGGCGCGTTTCCACCACGCCGGCGCCAATCTCAGATTGGAGTCGGAGAACAGCAGGAGCGGACGGCGGTTTCGATGGCTCCAGAGCGCCGCTCGCCAATTGGTGCGGTAGGCATATCCGTACACGGTAACTACGTCGGGCTGAAAGCGGTCCAATGCGGCAGTTACCGTGGGGTTGTCCATTTCCCAAAAACTCATGCGCTGCGGACGGCGAGCAATAGGAAGAAATTCGTGGGCATATCCATCCAAGAGCGGAATGTCCCACGTCACTTCCCTATTAAAGCCTGGGTCGATGTCGTTACTCATCCCCCAGTCGCAACAAAAAAATATCTTGGAGTCGATCTCGGGGACTTTGGCCAGCTCGCGATGCCAGGGAGCGAAGTACTGAATGGGATGGCTGACGATGGTGGCGAGGCGAATCGGCATTCGGCTCAGCTATTCCTGCCGGCAGCCAAAAGCCGGGGATTCCAGCTCGGAACTATGCTGTTAAAGCGGCTGATCCATTGTGGCAGACAGGCGAGATAGTTTCCTTCGCGAAAAGTTTCCAATTCCCAGTCCCAGCTTTCGTAGAATTCGACACCATACGGTGTCACCTTTCCAATGCTATATCCAAAGGGGCGGAGAGTGCCGAAGGCGTCCCGGAGAAAAGCGCTGTTAAAAATCCATCTTTGATTGTATTCAAACTGCAGCGCGTCGACATTTTGCCGCTGGAGCATACTGGTCGCCCCCTTGATAACGTCAATGTCGTGACCTTCAGCGTCGATTTTGAGGAGCGAGATGTGATCGATATTGCAGCTATGGCAATAATCGTCGATCGAGACAAGTTCGACCT
>DATNMU010000291.1:0-3348 GCA_035602195.1 Candidatus Acidiferrum sp. | reverse complement strand
CGAAGAAGCGCCAACCGAATCCACCGTGCTGAGCAATTCCTGAACTAACTGAACCGATTGCGACGCTGCGCTCGCTTCATTTACCTGCGACGGCAGCGCGGTAGTTTTCAGATCGCTCAGAACCGTGGCAAAAGCCGATTGTGCCGTCGAGACATTGCCCGCGCTCAATGCACTGCCGAGGACGACCATATCGGTCGAGAGCTGGGAAGTGTTTGACAAGCTGCTCCCCGTATTCGTCGCCGAATTCTGGAACAGCGTCTGCAGCGTCTGAAACGCCGATTGGGCGCCGATCAGGTCCCCCGATGCGAGAGTGCTCTGCAGCGTCTGCAGTGTCTGCTTCAGCTGATTGGAGTTGCTGGCCGTAAGAATGTTCTGGCTAAGCCCGCCTGCCGAAATTGCACTAATAGGACCGACAGTCATAATTGATTGTTTTTCCTCGGCCTACACTTAAGAGCCCATTGCCGCTTGTCCATACCATCGGCAACCTCGTGCAAAAACTTTAGGGCATGTCCGAGAAAAGCTGACCAGACCAGTTAGCCCACTGAAAGCAGCGACTTAGGGACGCTGTAAAAGAGCGAAATGACACCGCAATAACGAGCAACAGGCGGAGAAGGGGGACTACTCCGGTTTCAGCGCCACCCATTTTTTTCCGGCGTACAACTTGTAGCCGCCACCATCCTCAACCAGCTTTAGCGGCACAGCCCGCTTCAACTCCACGTCGGTCTGGTAGCCCGCGCTGAACACGTCTTCGCTGGCTACGTTCATCACCACGAACTTGTCTGATGCAAAGCCGAATCCATATTCTCCCGGCGGCAGTTCAGACCCACCGATCTTGAGTTTAGACTCAGTAATAAGCGTTCCCTGATATTTCTGCTGAATCGCCGTCGAGTATCCCGAGGCATCGACCAGCGCGACAAATGTGACTTTGCCGTCAGCCATCTGGAATCCCCCCGAGTTTCTTATCTGCACCGGCGCCTTTTGTCCACGGAAAAAGAACTCTACTGGAACTAAACTCTTAAGTTCGTCCGGGCTCAAAAGGTGCTGCACTCCCTTTTGTGCCTGACCTGTGGTCAAGAGCATACTTACGAGAGCCCCAACCGCGGCGATACGCATCTTCTTCATTATGTCCTCGATTCAGTATGGCGAAAAGAAACTCATGGCAATCTAATCGTTTCCCTGCTGCCAGGCAAATCCGTTGCAGATCCTACCGAAACTCGCAATTTCACTTTGCCCGCAAGATTCGGATAGTCCGCTCTGTTTCCGCGCCATACTCTATCTCTATTATGACTACCGCCAATTCCGCCTTCCCAATGCTCCCCTCGAATGCCATACTCGCAGAGCAGTCTTCCCGCGAAATGCCCGTGGCCCGCGCCAATCCGACTGAGTCCAACCGCCGTCAATCGAACGGTGGTGATTCGAGCGGTGGTCAATTGAGCGATGACCAGCGCTGGAATGCCGTGATTGCACGCGATGGTGAGCATGATGGTGAGTTCGTCTTCGCCGTAGCCACCACAGGCGTATACTGCCGCCCCTCGTGTCCCGCGCGCAGGCCGCGGCGGGAGAATGTTACGTTTTTTCCGCGCCCTGATCGGGCCGAAAAAGCCGGATTCCGCGCCTGCCTGCGCTGCCGCCCGCGGTCATCGAGCGGCAATCCGCAATCGGATTTCGCCAAGGAAATCTGTCGCTACATTGAGCAGCATCTTGACGAGCCGACCACCCTGGAACGACTGGGAAAAGAATTTCGCCAAAGCCCCTTCCACCTGCAACGGACCTTCAAGGCCGCCGTCGGAATCACCCCCCGCGAATATGCCGATTCCTGCCGCATGCGTCTGCTCAAGCGCAACCTGCAAGCCGGTGACAACGTTACCCGCGCCATGTATGACGCCGGCTATGGCTCCAGCAGCCGCTTGTACGAAAAGACCGCATCGCAACTCGGAATGACGCCTGACAAGTATCGCCGTGGTGCCATCGCCGCCTCCATTCGCTACACGATTTCTGATTCGCCTCTGGGACGCATGCTCATCGCGGCCACTGAGCGCGGCATTTGCTCGATCCAGTTTGCACGGTCTGACAGCGAACTCATCGAAGGCCTGAAGCGCGAATTTCCTTTCGCGGTGCGCAAGCCCGACCAGACCGGCCTGGAAGTCTGGGTAGCCGCTTTGCTTTCAAAAATGACCGGCAGGGAACTGAACACCGCCCTCCCGCTGGATATCCGCGCTACCGCGTTTCAGCGCCGGGTCTGGACCTATCTGCAGTCGATCCCCTTCGGGGCGACTCGCTCCTACGGCGACGTCGCCAAGGCAATTGGCCAGCCCAGCGCGAGTCGCGCGGTCGCCCGCGCATGTGCAACGAATCCCGTTGCAGTGGCGATCCCTTGCCACCGCGTAGTCCGCGAAGATGGCAGCATCAGCGGTTATCGCTGGGGGGTCGAAAGAAAGAAGGCGCTGCTGGAACTCGAGCACCGGGAGCCATTGTGACCACCCCGGAGATTCAACTCAATACCCGCCTTCGCGACCGTGGCGGATTGCCAAGATCACGACCTCTTTTCCGTCGTGGTGATACAAAGCGACATAGGCTCCATTTCCGAACTCAATCACCCATTCGCGAAATTCCGGTGGCATCTCTTCGATCGGACGGCCAATCTCCGGATGCTTTCCCAGCGCCTTTATCCCCACCCGGATTGCCTTGATGGCACGCCTGGCAGCGTCTTGACTCTTGGGGGCCAGAAAATTATGGAGACGCGCCACATCCAGGAGGGCTGGCCGCGACCATCTCAGTCGTGGCATTTAGGAGGCCCCGCCCGCTTGCCCGCTTCCAGTTTTGCTAGCCACGCATCAGCTTCTTCCGCGGTGGCATGCAGGCCGGTGGTCAGATAATTGGCCCAGGCAGCTAGAGCGTCTTGGCGAAATTGCTCGCGCCTCTCTTCGCGTTCCACATACTCCTCGATCGCTTCACGCATAAGCCAGTGCGGCGATCGGCGGCGGGCTGAGGCGAGCCGCCGCACGCGTTCTTTGATCTTGGCATCGAGTTTCAGGCTCGTAGTAGTAGCGGTTGACATAATAGGTGTTATGAAGTGTTACCTTATAACACTATAGCATAGTGCGACAGCGACGACTCTCACTCGTTAGGACCGATCGAACCTGGGTGTTTCCGTACGACCACGGCCCAGTTGCCAAACGCCAGCGCAACCGTCGCAATCAAAATTAGCGACTGCCCAAAATCCACCTGCGTCACCAAAACTCCACACAAAATGACGCCGAGAACGGCAAATAAGTTTCCCGCAGGCAGGTGAAACATTGCGCTCGCGCCTTCCGGTTCCTTCCGCCGAAGTACCGGCAACGCCGCGCA
>DATNMU010000290.1:0-7360 GCA_035602195.1 Candidatus Acidiferrum sp. | reverse complement strand
GCGATGGCATGGCGAGCCTCCGGATTTATCCAACTAGGTTCATCCAACTAGTTTTATCCAACTCAGCGCCTACAGGCTAAATCTTTTTCGCCTCTTGCGAAAGAAGTTATCAACATAAGGGATAGGACGAGGTTAAGAAATCTGTAAAGTTGAGATCCCGTTGGCGGCATTTTAAATCCCCCGGAGGGTTTTCGCGGCAGGCGGTTGGTGCTGAGATGGGCATGATCTGGAATGGGAAATTGCCGGGATCGTCGGCGAGTCGGTAGAGCACGAAGTTCTGGACTGTTTTAACTTCCCGCCGATAGGTCTGGGAGGAGTGGATCTATGCGTGAGCCACGAAACCTGGTGATGACGCTGGTGGCAGCGTGGTGGGAAGATCAAGATGGAATCATCCACAGTTTCCCCGCACGCATGGAGGACAGGTCCGTCAGCGGAGCATGCATTCGGATCAAGACCCCAATCCTGGTGGGATCAAAGCTGAATATTCAATCGCACTGGGAGGAGTTCTGCGGCACTGCCAAGTACTGCCGCAGCGAGGGAAAGGACTATATCGTAGGCATTCACCGCGACAAGGCGCAAAGTCCGGTCCTGTCTCGTGCGCCGGATCCGCCATTGCAGGAAATCGATAGACTCGGCGATCTTGGGCTTTCGTCAGCCAGAATCCTAAGCTTACCGGAGGAGCAGGAGAGCCGGCCGGACGAAATTTCCCCAACCCAGCCCGAAGCAGAAGGCGAGGCTAGCGTGAGCTTTAACAGCGAAGCACCGGCCATGCAACCGCAGCTCGGGGAGCGCGAAACAGATGTCGGGGATTGCGAAATAGATCCAGATAAGGACAGACGCCGCGCTCGGCAGTCCGAAAACTTCGAAGCTTTTCGAGCGGCTGAAGTTCGATTGGCTGAAGTTCGATCGACCAAACCGCGTTCGCCTGAACCTCCAAACCAGCCGCCTCCCAAGGGAAGGGAAGCTCACAACGAAAGGAAACCTATGCAACGCAAGTGGCTCGAACTGGCAGGCTGGCGCGACCGGCACGATGGTTCCAGCGGAAGCAGCAATGGAAACGGAAATGGAAATGGCAACGGCAACGGCAACGGCAAGAGCGAGACTTGGAATCGTGCGCCCGCGCTGGTTCACAAGGAAAAAAAGACTTCTGGCGATCCTGCGGGAGCAGACGCCGCGAGCTTCCCCGTCGAACTGTTGCCTGCGGAAAGGATTTACCAGGCGGCGGCGATTGTGAAACCGAGGAGGGGGTACAGCATCGCCAAAGTGGCTGAGATGCTTCACAGCGATCACCTTCGCGGGCTCTCGAAGGAGATGAGGCGGGCTGCAGTACTGATGGCTCTGGAGGCGGCTGGCATTCCTCTGGAGCAGGTACAGCAGGACGCCAGGATGCATCAGGAAGTCCTGGATTCCTACGAGAATGAACAGAGGAGACAGCTCGAGGCGGGATGCGCATGGAAAGCGGAAGAAAATGTGCACATTCAAGCCGAGTTGGAACGTGTAATGGCGCGCTATATGGCCCGCATCAGCCAAAACGTGGACGTTGTCGAGCGGGAAAAGGCGGCATTCGGCGAGTGGCTGGCCATGAAACAGCAAGAAGCCCAAAACATTTCGGAGGTCGCGGAGTTGTGTTCGGAATCAACCAGCGCAGGGCGAGATAGGGATTCGCTCTCGGAATACAACATGGGGGAACTCGGCAGCGGGCGGCGTGAACTCCACCGTTGAGGTTGCTAATTATCCATTAAGCGGCAGAACTGGCTCCACGAGCAATTATTGTAAGGGTGTTTCCCAGGTACTTCTTGAACAAAGAACGGCGTCCGCCATTTTTGATCTTCCTGAACCTCGCGTATTCCGATCAGCGTTACCTTGTCGCCGATTTTAAGAAGTTCCACCCTACACTTTATTGCGGCAGCGGTTCGCGGGCGGTAGCGTAGTAGCCGGCGCGCGATTGGATTTTGTAATTCTGTTTGCATTTGATTTCCAGTTTGCGGTATCCGCCGTCGAGTTTGGCATTGGTGGGCGTGTAGCCGAGGTTGTACTGGCTGCGCAGTTCGGCAGCGATCTGGTCGAAGGCCTCTCGCAGTTTGTCGAACTTATTGCCAACGTTGATCACGCGGCCGCCGGTGGCTTCGGTTAGCTTGCGCATCTCTCCCTCGCCGGAGTACCCCATCTGGAACGATCCATAGAAGCCGCGATCGGCGCAGAGCAGCACGTAGACGATGGCGTCGGCTTTCTGGGCGGCTTCGATGGCATCTTTAATCTTGAGGCGGCTGCCTTCGTCTTCGCCGTCGGTGAGCAGGATCATCGCTTTGCGCCCCACCTCTTTCGCTAACATGTCGTGGGCGGACAAATACACCGCGTCGTACAAAACCGTACCGGGCGAATTTGCCGTAGGAACGGGACCACCTCCCGCGCCGGGAATGGGTCCAGTCGTGTAGCCCGTGTTGATTTTGACTTTATTCAGCGCCGCCTGCAGCCGGTGAACGTCGCGAGTGTAATCCTGCACCAGTTCGGCATCCACGTTGAAATCGATCACATAGGCTTCATCTTTGTCAGTAAGAATCTGGTGAAGAAATGCACCGCCAACTTGCTTCTCCATATCGAGGACGTTGCGCTGGCTACCGGAAGAGTCGATGAGAATGCCAAGCGTCAAAGGGAGATTTGAATCCGCAGCAAAATACTTAACAGTTTGCGGAGCGCCATCTTCCAAGACCTGGAAGTCGTCTTTGGTCATATTGGGAATAAGGGCGCCGTGCTTGTCTTTTACATTGAAGAAGAGGCCGACGACGTTGACATTGACCTTAACGGTTCCGGCAGGCCCCTGGTCTTCATCAGGTTTTTGTGGGTCAGCGGAATTCTGAGCCGAGACGGAGGTTAGCGTCGTCGCCATCATTAGGAAGAGAACCCATGCGAAAATTCCGATCCGGGAAAACCTTTGAAAAACCGACAACTTTGGCATGCAATAATTCCTTCTGGGACTTTTTTGTTAGTCTAACCCAGAAGTTAGATGCACCAAATAGGTGGGGTCAGGCATCCGAACGATTGCGGACAGATATTATAATTGTGCCGCGCGCACGGCGGCAGCTGATCGCGTGAGGAACGGACGGTGGTTTGTGGGCAAATCGGCGGGGAATTGCGGGAGACATCTAAGCTTAGTTAGGTTTTTGATTGGCGTTCTGGTGCTGGTGGCGGCGTTCCCGGGCGCGAGATTAGCGCAGGGTCAGTCGGCTGGGGGCCAGGGGTCGCAGGGTGGGCAAGATATCCCGGATGCGCCGTCATCCGTTCAGCCGCCGGCAGCGAGTCCCGAGCCACCTCCTACCCCTCCACGACCCGAAGAAAAGAAGCCGGAGCCTACCGCTCGAGATCCATGGACGAACCAGCCTATCAACAAAACAGGGCCATCGGAGACAGATACAACCCCGAGTGAAGGCGGCACGACGGCTCCGCCGCCGATGCCTCCAGTAAAAACAGTGCCGCCCGGAACGACCACCACAAAGCAGCCCAACGGGCAGGAACAGCTTTACACCTACGTCGTCCATACCAACTTTGTACAGGTCCCGGTGACGGTGAAGGATAGCAATGGGCGCAGGGTGGACGGCCTGCTTTCGACAGACTTCAGTCTTAAGGAAAACGGAATCGTGCAGAAGCTCACTTTTTTCACGGCCGATCCGTTTGCGCTCTCCGTCGCGATTGTGCTGGATACGGGGATGCCCGACGCGGCGTTGCAAAAAGTCAACCAGACCTTCTCAGCGCTGGTGGGTTCGTTCGCGCCCTACGACGAGATTGCGCTTTATACCTACAGCAGCACGGTGAGCCAGGTGAACGATTTTGGGCAGCCCTCGCAGAAACTGACTGCGCTGTTGAACCAGATGAAGACGGAGCGTGGGCACGACAATGGTCCGCCGGTGTTGAGCGGTCCGCTCGCGCCGAACGGGCCTATTATCAACGGAATTCCGGTGGGAAGCCCGACGGAGCCGGTGTATACGCCGCCGAAAGAAGCGCATGTCTTGAACGACGCAATTCTGAAGGCGGCGCTCGACCTAAGCAAGCGCAACCGCACCCGGCGCAAGGTCATTTTTGTGATCAGCGACGGACGCGAATCCGGCAGCAAGGCCAGTTATAGAGATGTGCTGAGGCTACTGCTGTCGAATGAAGTTCAAGTGCAGGCGGTGGCGGTGGACAGTGCCGCGCTGCCTGTCTACGGGAAGATCGAGCGATTCCATCTGCCGCATGAAGGGTATGGCAATATTCTTCCAAGATACGCGGCCGCTACCGGCGGCGCCCAGTACACCGAACTTTCCCGCAACGCGATCGAAGCGATTTACGCGCAAGCCATGAGCGAAGCGCGGAATGAGTACACTCTTGGTTACACCCCCAGCCGGCCTAAGACGCCAACCACGGCATCTTATCGCGAGATCGAAGTGGTAGTTCACAAGCCGGGATTAAAGATTACCGCCAAGAACGGATACTATCCGGCACTGTCGGCGCGGTAACGAACCAGCCAGAGGTGTGAAAGGCCAGGCCGCCCGCGGACTGGGAAATCGCTTCTGAAGGGGGGATCTGCAAGCCCTCGCCTCGATCTTCGCCTCATCCCTGAAGTTGCAGAAACATGCACACTATCGCGGGGAACCAAAGCGGTATACAATCCGTCCGCGTTTTGTAACCCACAAAGAATTCCAACCTACACCTCCCTCGAGAGCGCAAGCCAGCACAAGGAGAAGATCCATGAGAAGGTCCACTTCAAAAGTTCTGATGTTTTGTTTCGTCTTGGGAATGATCCCGAGCGCGATGACGCAGACAAGTACAGGAAAAACTAACTTTCATGCTTTAAATAAATTGGGGACGACATCGATTGGCGCGGCGTCGCGATCCAGTTTCAACTCGGGTGCTCAACCTCGATTTCGACAACATCCTAATTTGGTGGCCGCGCGGCGAGGCGCGATGGCCAGTGGATTAGCTTTTGGGGCAAAAGCCAACAGCGCCGCCCTCTCGGTTCCGACGCCCAAACCAAACGCTGTCTCCTATGGCGGCGTCACAATCGGTTTTGAGGGCATGACCACGGTGGATACGGCAAACACCAACGGCTTCGTTTTGTCGCCGCCTGACCAGGGCCTCTGCGTTGGCAATGGCTTCGTGATGGAGCCGATCAATCTGGTGATGTCGGTGTATAGCACCTCCGGAGCTCAGCTTACGTCTCCGGTGGCGCTGAACGCTTTTTTTGGAGCCGATCCGTCGGTCACCTTCCTCAGCGATCCGAGATGTTATTACGACCGTCCCACGCAGCGGTGGTTCATTTCCATCACCAACGTTTTCAATAATGCGACCGGCCGCAGCAACCTGTATCTGGGGGTGAGTGAAACCAGCGACCCGACGGCCGGTTTCACGATTTACTCGATCGATACTACCGACGATGGCCTGAATGGAACTCCGAGTGATCCACGTTGCCCCTGCTTTGGCGATCAGCCTTTGTTGGGCGCGGACAATTACGGAATCTATTTGAGCACCAATGAATTTCCGGTATTTGCGAACGGATTCAACGGCGCCCAGATCTACGCGTTATCGAAGGCGGACCTGGAAGCGGGAACCGCGTCGACTCTGGTGCACATCGGGAACCTGCCGCTGGCCGAAAGCATCGCGTATTCGGTGCAGCCAGCGAGTTCTCCGGATTTGAGCGGCGAAGCGGCCGGCGGCGTGGAATACTTCCTGAGCGCGCTCGACTTCTTTGGCACTCTGGACAACCGTATTGCAGTGTGGGCCCTGACCAATACCAGTTCTCTTACCCAGGCGAGTCCGAATGTTTCGCTGACGAACGTTGTGATCAGCAGCGAAACCTACGGGCAGCCTCCGAACGCGACCCAAGAGGCGGGCCCATATCCGTTCGGCCAGTCGCTGGGAGATGCGGAGGAAACGCTGAACAGTGACGATGACCGCATGCAGCAGGTTACCTACGCCAGCAATCACCTGTGGGGCGCGCTCTGCACGATTGTTTCGGATGGAACCAACCTGAATGCTGGTATTGCTTACTTTGACGTCAATCCAAAATTGAAGGGCGGCAATCTGAGCGCAACCCTGGGGGGACAGAACTACATATCGCTGAAAGGGGCTTCGGCGGTATACCCGGCGGTAGGAGTGACGGCCGCTGGCAATGCGGCAGCCGCTTTCACGGTGAGCGGACCGTCTTACTATCCGAGTGCGGCGTACGCTACGGTGAGTCCATCGCACGCGGGAAATGTCAACATTGTGGCGGCCGGCGAAGCGCCGACCGATGACTTCTCCGGCTACCCGCAATATGGCGGCGCTGGAGATGCCCGTTGGGGGGATTACTCGTGGGCCGTGGCGGACGGAAGCTCGCTCTGGCTGGCCACCGAGTACATTCCGGGAAACATCGACAGCTCCGCGTATTTCACAAACTTCGGAACTTTTGTCTACGAAGTGAATTCGAAGTAGATCAGGGTTGTTTGCCGGGGCTGAGGCGAATGCGTCCTCGGCCCCTTTTTGGCTTCTTCATGTACTTTCGGGCTTTCTGGGCTGGTCGCTCCCGCGCCGCGAAGGTAGCGGCCTCTCGACCGTCGGGCGGTTTGCACGGCTGATATTGGACATTCGAAAATCCAAACCACGGCCAGAGTTTCCACAGGGAATGCAGGCACCGCCACGCCGGGGTCACCGGAGTAACCTGCCTCATCCCTAGCGCGTGTGATATAAAAGCCCGAAGCCCCTATAGGGATATATTTGGCGCGCGGCAGGTGTGCGGACCCGCGCGATTTGAGGAAAGTCTTGAGTTTCATCAACTTCGCAGCCCGCGAGATCAATTGCAAGATCGTGTATTACGGCGCCGGGTTGGGCGGTAAAACCACGAATCTGCAGGTCATCTATCAGAAGACCGCGGAACAGCAGAAGGGCAAGATGATCTCGCTTGCCACTGAAACTGAGCGCACCCTGTTTTTTGATTTCCTGCCGCTCGACTTGGGTTCCGTGCGCGGATTCAAAACACGAATCCATCTGTATACCGTCCCCGGCCAGGTGTTCTATGACGCCAGCCGGAAGCTGATCCTGCGCGGCGTAGACGGCATCGTGTTCGTCGCGGACTCGCAGGAACAGCGTATGGACGCCAATGTGGAAGCACTCGAAAATCTGATGTCGAACCTGAAAGAGCACGGCTACGACTTCAACAAAATTCCCTACGTGTTGCAACTCAACAAACGCGACCTTCCCAATATTTTGTCGGTCGATGCGTTGAGTAAAGAACTGCGCAAGAAAAATGAGGCGGTGGTCGAAGCCGTAGCGTTTCAGGGCACCGGCGTGTTTGAGACTTTGAAGGAAATTGCCAAGCAGGTGCTGACGGAACTGAAGGCTGGCGGGTAAT
>DATNMU010000289.1:0-9400 GCA_035602195.1 Candidatus Acidiferrum sp. | reverse complement strand
GGCGGTGCACTTTGAAGAGACGGCGAAATATTTTCGGCGCGCGGAAGTCACCGGAGTGCCGGTGCGGCAGGCGTTTTTTGAGATTCCGGTTCTAACGAGTAAGAAGCGGGGCGGAATTCCCACGCTGCTGGTGTTTGGCGGCAGCCAGGGGGCGCATGCGATCAATGAGGCGATGATTCGCTGTTTGCCGGAACTGAAGCGGCAGGCGCCGGGGATTCGCATTATTCACCAGACGGGCGAGCGTGACTATAATGACGCGCTGGCAGCGTATCAATCTTTTGCCAGCGCGGCGGGAGAGTCCGCGGAAGTTTTCAAATTTATTGAAGATATGCCGGAGGCGTTTGCGCGGGCGGATCTGGTAGTGTGCAGGTCGGGCGCGAGTACGGTGGCAGAAATTACCGCGGCAGGGAAGCCGGCAATTTTTGTTCCATTTCCGCGGGCGGCGGACGATCATCAGAGGGTGAATGCGGAAGCGTTGGCGCGCGAGGGAGCGGCTGTCGTGGTGGAAGAATCGAAGCTGGAGGGTGTGTGGCTGGCAGAGACGATTGCGGCGTTGCTGGGGGACGCACCGCGGCTGGCGCGGATGAGCGAGGCGGCGCGAGGGCTGGCGCATCCGAATGCGGCGCGATATATTGCGGCGATGGCGGCGCGGGTGGCGGGGATCGAAAGGATTGAGTAATCGGGTAATTTCGTAATTGAGAAATTTGCAACCTGTGGTGCCGATGGCTCTCTCGAAGCGCGAACGGTTTTTAGATTACAAAATTACTAAATTACCCAATTACTAAATCAGTTTATGTTTGCCAAAATTCAGCAGATTCATTTCGTGGGGATTGGCGGGATCGGCATGAGTGGGATTGCCGAGGTGCTCCTGAATCTTGGGTATAAGGTTTCGGGATCGGATTTGAAAAGCTCGTCGACCACGCAGCGGCTGGCTGGGCTGGGCGCAGCGGTGTTTGAAGGACATCGCGTGGAGAATATTGCCGGGGCAGAAGTGGTGGTGACTAGTTCGGCAATTGCCGAAGAAAATCCTGAGGTCGTGGAGGCGCATCGGCTGCATGTGCCGGTGATTCAGCGGGCGGAGATGCTGGCGGAGTTGATGCGGCTGAAGTATGGCATCGCCATCGCCGGCATGCATGGCAAGACGACGACGACTTCGATGGTGGCGGCGGTGCTGGCCGGAGGCGGGCTGGATCCGACAGTGGTAGTCGGCGGGCGTGTCGACGCGCTGGGATCGAATGCGCGGCTGGGGAAGTCGCAGTATCTGGTGGCGGAGGCGGATGAGAGCGACCGGTCGTTTCTGAAGCTGTCGCCGATTCTCTCGGTGGTGACGAACATCGACCGCGAGCACATGGATTGTTACCGCAACATGCGGGATGTGAAAAAGACGTTTCTTGAATTCATGGATCGCGTGCCGTTCTATGGAATGGTCGTGGTGTGCAATGACGATGCGATGCTGCGTAGGTTATTGCCGCAGGCGCAGCGGCGGACGGTGACGTATGGAACGAAGCGAGGGTCGGATTTCTGGATCA
This sequence comes from Candidatus Acidiferrum sp., assembly GCA_035602195.1. Classification (GTDB taxonomy): domain Bacteria; phylum Acidobacteriota; class Terriglobia; order Terriglobales; family Acidobacteriaceae; genus Sulfotelmatobacter. Next base: position 7,871 of record DATNMU010000289.1, on the reverse strand, counting down.
AAGTCCCCACTCCAGCCGCAAAAAACGCGGCTGGAATGGGGCACCCTCTGAGTCGTTTTCACGTTCACTATGGCAAGAAAGATTTGGGTGAGTTCACACTGCATGTGCCTGGAGTTCACAACATTTTGAATGCGACGGCGGCGATTGCGGTGGGCGTGGGGTTAGATGTTGAGATTGAAGCGATTCGCGCGAGTCTCGATCAATTCCGCGGCGTGGACCGGCGATTTCAATTGCGGGGGCGGGCGGCGGGGGTGAGTGTGATCGACGATTACGGGCACCATCCCACGGAGATTAAGGCCACGCTGGCGGCGGCGAGGTCGTGCGGCTTTGGCAAGATTCACGTTGTCTTTCAGCCGCACCGGTACACGCGGACGCGCGATCTGACCGAAGAATTCACGACTGCGTTCGGGGATGCGGACTCGCTGTTTGTGCTGGATATTTATGCGGCGAACGAGAAGCCGATCGAGGGAGTGAACGGGGAAGCGCTGGCCAGGGCAATCCGGGAGAAGGGTGGAAGAGATGCGCAGTATGCGCGTTCTTTTGCGGAAGCGGTGAATGCGGCAGGTGAGAGGGCAAAGGATGGGGATATGATCCTGACGCTGGGGGCGGGCAGTGTCTCGCAGTTGGGGCCGATGATTTTGGAAAAGCTGGGAGGAGCGGGGCTGAAGGTTCCGGGGTTGGTTTAGGCGGGACGCGCCGGGCGGGTGATAAAATAGCATATGAGCATGTGCATGCTCATATGCAGGCGTGGAGGCGGCGATGAAAACTGCTCGAGTGCAGGTTCTCACGACCCCAGACTTTCGAGATTGGCTCCAGAGAGAAGCGAGAAATGCAGGGGTGAGCGTAGGAGAACTGGTGCGGAGACGGTGCGAGGGCGCTTCGCGTGAAGAAGAGGAGGCGGTGGCCAAACTAGCCGCCCAGCTCCGGAAAGAAGTGCGGAGGGCGCAGGCATCTCTGCGAAGCAGTCTGGCGGACGCCGAGGCGCTGATTGCAGAATTGAGGTCGAACCGTGAGCGTCGCAGGGCTGCGGGGCATGCGTGAGTCTTCTTTCGCAAACGCTTGAGGCGATCCGGGACGCCATGAGACTGGCGGACGATGTCCGCCGCTGCAGCGAAGCTCTCAAAGAATTGACTCAGGAGATTCGCGACCACGACCGGCGCATCACGAGACTAGAGGCGCAGTGGGATACGGCTGCGATGCTCTCGCGGAAGCGGCTGGAATAAAGCGGTTACAGACAGGTTCCGCTTTTTGTGATGTGAATCTGCTTTAGGACATCGGCCGAATTGAACTCTAATGCAACGGAAACGATCCAGGGTTCACATGCAAAGCCACCGGGATCTTCGCCAATTTTGATTTCGAACGCTACTACCCGGCTTTCGCCTCGTCTGGCCGCGTAATATTGGATATTGTGCGAGTCGAGATGATTTCTAACGTCCTCTTTGGGCATTCCGAGAGGTAGGTCGCGCTGAAACTGGGCAACCGCCGCCCGATAAGAGAAGAGTTCCGCCGCGACTGCGCTACCTTGGAGCTTATTAGCCACACCGATAAGAGAACAGCAGCCCCAACCACTGTGAACGCAATGATTTTTCTCATTGCCAGACATTCTACAAGTCCACGTTACGATAGCGTCTTGCTTCCTGATGCAGTCGGGCTTCGCTCAGGCTGGACAGCCGAGGCGGCTGCCTCTACATGGTTCTTTCGCCGCCGGGTGGGAACTAATTTGCCGTTGGCCACGTATCTTTCATTGCTAACGGATTGAACGGTCCTTCGTCTATGAGCCATAAGGGGTTAACGTCATGAAAAATACACAAGCATGGGGATGGTTGACCGCTGGGGTCCTGGCCCTGGGATTGAACGGAACGTATCAGGATGGCGGCGCGGCTTGGGTCCAGCGGAACGTGGGTCAAGTAATCGCGCGGATCGCCGACCGGTCAGAGGGTGTGCTGGCTCTGGCTACAGGGCGGGCCGACTGGTTCCTGGCGAAGGCCAACTTGCTGGCGGCGCGGAATGGGACTGCGTCCTGCCGCTTGGCCACTGCGATGGCGCGGGCGCAAGCGAAGATGGCGCGGGCTGAGAGCGGGATGGCGAGTTTTGAAGCAATGTCGGCGCGTGAAGAGGCCGCGATGGCGCGAATGGAAGCGAATCGGGTGAGGATTGAGGCGCAGGTGGCGCGAGTTGGGTTTTCGCCGGTCGATTTTGATGCGGTGAAGATTCGGGTGAGGTGCCCGCGGGTGCGGGTTGGGATTCCGCAGGTGAATATTCCGCGGATTCCGGCGGCGCATGTGACGGTGCCAGAGGTGAATGTGGGTGAGATGGGGCCCGAGCCGATTTAGATTTTTCTCCTCGGGGTGCCGGCGCGATGAAAAATTCGCGCCTTTTATTTTTTTGCGACAACATTGCCTCTGGGCCGGCCGGGCTTCGCCCTGGCCGGGACGGGCGAAGGCGCCCGCCGCCACATGGTTCATCTCTGGTGTTCAACGCGATTCCTGCTGTGCAAAACTTCAATATTTTCTCTGTCTCAAATCTCAAAATGAAGTTATAGTTTGAAGGCTCAGCGATTCAAAAGCGACAACTGACCCTACTGATGGCGCGGAAATCGGGGCCCACCATCTTGCGGGAGGAGTTGTACCCATCCGGCGCGGAACGCGCGCGCGAGGAAATGGACGACGCGCGCCTGGTCGACCTGGATGTGAACGAGGAATCCCCGTTTCTGCGCGGGCAAAAGCGCGTCTCCGCCCGCCGCAGTTCTCTCCCCAAAAAAACTGCCAGCCGTTTGCTGTGGGCCGTTGTTGCCGCTCTGGTTTTGTGTGTCGCCGGACTCGGTGTGGCCGCGATGTACCACTACGGCGAGCGCTCGTGGCGCTTCCGCGTGGAATCGAGCGACAACATTGAAGTCACGGGCATGCAGAACGCGACCAAAGCACAAATCATGGAAGTGATGGGCGCAGACATTGGGCGGAACATTTTTTTTATTCCGCTGGCGCAGCAGAAGGCGCAATTGGAGCAGATTCCATGGGTGGAATCGGCGAGCGTGATGCGCTTCGTCCCCAACCGATTGAAAGTCGAGATTCACGAGCGCACTCCGGTGGCGTTTGCGCGGGTAGGTCCGCGGATGGCGCTAATTGATGCGGGCGGAACGCTGATGGAATTGTCGCCGAAGCATAAATTTTCTTTCCCGGTGATTTTAGGAATGAATCCCGGCGAGCCGCTTTCGACTCGCGCGCCGCGGATGAAAGTTTATGGCGAAATGGTGAGCGAACTGGACGGCGGCGGGGCGCGCTATTCGCAGGATTTGAGCGAAGTGGATCTTGCCGATCTGGAAGATGTGAAGGTGCGAGTGAATGATCCGGCGGGCGATGTGCTGGTACATCTGGGGTCGTCGGACTATTTGCGGCGCTACAAGATTTATGTGACCCATGCGCAGGCATGGCGGCAGCAGTTTCTGCGGCTGGATTCGGTCGATCTGCGGTACGACAACCAGATCATTGTGAATCCGGATATGGAGCGGACGGCGAAGGTCGCGGCACTGACTCCGTCGGCGGCGCGAACGGCGGCAGCCGCGGGAGTGAAGCGGGCGGCCTTGCTGACGCGGATTGGGCCGAACCAGCGTGCGATTCCGAAGCCAGCGTTTGAATTGACGGCGAAGAAGCTCGATCCGAAAGCGGCGACTGGTGCGGCGAAGAAGCCCGCGATGAGAGCGAGAGCAAAGAAAGCTGCTAAGCCGTGGAGGGCTTCCGCTGGCGTGAAGAAAGCTGCGGCAAAAGCGAAGCCAACGACCGCGAAAAAATTCTCCGGAGGGCAGAAGCCGAGCCCGGGAGTGGCGAAAGCTCTGGCAAGTCCTGGAGCCGGTGAGTGAGGGCCGGGACAGCAGATCCCCTTCGACTTCGCTCAGGGCAGGCTCTCCACTGCGCTTCCCACTCCCTTCGGGAGTGCGAAGCTTCGGTCGGGATGACAAAGTTTTAAATGTGAAGACAAAACGCAAACGGGTACAGCCGTTCCAAAACGTTTCAGGGACTAATTGAAAAATGGGGAATCAGCAGGGAAGTTTTCTAACCGCGATTGACGTAGGCAGCGCGAAGACGTGCGCGCTGATGGTTGAGGTGACGGACGGCGGCCTCCGCTATCGCGGACACGGTGTGGCGGATTCGCGCGGCTCGCGCAAGGGCGTGATTGTCGATCTGGACAAGGCGGTGGCTGCGATTCAGAAAGCAGTGGAGGCGGCCGAGGACGCGGCGGGTGCGGCCGTGGAGCATGCGATCGTCGGAATTGGTGGAGCGCACATTCGCGGCGTCAACAGTCATGGCGGGATCACGGTGGGCACGCGGCCGCGGGAAATTGGCCGCGATGAAATAAAAGGAGCGGTCGAGAAGGCGCGGTCGATACCGCTTCCGGCGGATCGCGAAGTTCTTCATCTCCTGCCGCAAGAATTTATTTTGGATGGGCAGGCGGGGGTGCACGATCCGCTGGGCATGATGGCGGCGCGACTGGAAGTGAGGGTTCACCTGGTAACGGGCGCATCGAGCGCGGCGCAGAACGTGATCACGGCTGTGAATCGAGCGGGCGTGCACGTGGATGACACCGTGTTTGAGCCGCTGGCGGCGGCGGATTCCGTGTTGCGGGCGGATGAGCGGGAGTTGGGCGTGTGCCTGGCCGACATCGGAGCGGGATCCACAGAGCTGATCGTTTTTCTGCAGGGAGCGGTGGCTTTTACAGGAGTGGTTCCGGTGGGTGGGGATCACTTTACCAGCGACTTGTCACTTGGCATGTGTACGCCGCTGGCGGAGGCGGAAAAAATCAAGAAAGTATACGGCAATGCGATCGTCACGCTGATTCCTGAGGGGAACGAAGTTGAGGTGCCGTCGGTGGGCGACCGAGCATCGCGCTTGCTGCCGCAGCGACTGGTGGCGGAGATTCTGGAGCCGCGAGGAAGAGAACTGTTTGAAATGTTGCGGGAAACTTTGCGACAGGGGGGGATGTTCGACGCGTGTTTGGCGGGGCTGGTTCTGAGTGGCGGAGGATCGCGGCTGCCAGGAATTTTTGATGTGGCGGAGTCGGTATTGCGGCGTCCAGTGCGGCTCTCGTGGCCGACGCCGCTGGCAAAGATGCCAGTGTCATTAGCGGAGCCTGAGTTTGCCACGGTGATTGGAATGGTGCATTACGGACATCGGGCGCGGGTGGCGCGCGGGTTTCAGGGAGATCGCTGGGGATTGAGATTGAAGGCGTTGCTGGTGGGGTAAAGCAGTGGGCAGTGATCAGGGGTTAGTGGTCAGAAAAATCGGTTGGATTTTACTGGCCACTGAACACTGATCTCTGGCCACTTGTTGGACGAGAAACGGAACGAGAAATCTAAATCAAGGGTGGACACAATGAAAAATGATTCAGCGAAAAGTGATTCGAAGATTCGCATCAGCTTTAACGAGGAGCCTCTCAACGACGCCAAGATCAAGGTGATCGGCGTGGGCGGCGGTGGCGGGAACGCGGTGAACCGCATGATCGATGCGGGAGTGGAAGGTATTGAGTTCATCGTTGCGAACACGGATTTGCAGGCGCTGAGGTTGTCACGCGCCCCGGTGAAACTCCAACTGGGAGTGAAGCTGACGAACGGGCTGGGCGCGGGTGCGAATCCGGAAGTGGGGCGCAAGGCGGCGCTGGAAGATTCCGACAAAATTATAGAGGCGCTCGAGGGTGCCGACATGGTGTTCGTGACTACGGGCCTGGGGGGCGGCACGGGCACGGGCGCGGCTCCGATTATTGCGTCGCTAGCGAGCGAAATGGGGGCCCTAACTGTGGCTGTGGTCACGAAGCCGTTTTCCTTTGAGGGCAAGCGGCGCATGACCCAGGCGGAGAAAGGAATCGCTGAGTTGATGGAGTCCGTCGATACGACCATCGTGATTCCGAATGAAAAACTGCTGGCGGTGGCGGAGAATGCGGGATTTTTCGAGTCGTTTCGAGTGGCCGACGATATTCTGCGGCAGGGCGTGCAGGGAATATCAGACATCATAACGATCCCGGGCATCATCAACCGCGACTTTGCCGACGTAAAGACGATCATGGCGCGCATGGGTTATGCGGTCATGGGCACGGCGACGGCCAGCGGGCAGAATCGCACGGCGGAGGCGGCGCAACGAGCGATTGCTTCTCCGCTGCTCGAGGCCGGAGCGATCGATGGGGCGCGTGGAATTCTGATCAACATCACGGGATCGGCGTCGCTGAAGTTGGCCGAAGTGCAGCAGGCTTGCACGATTATCCAGACCGCGGCGCATGACGATGCCAACATTATTTTTGGCGCGGTGATGGACGAGAAGATGAAGGATGCGGTGAAGATCACGGTGATCGCAACTGGATTTGGGGAAGCGAGCCGGGCGCGGCAGATGCGGGGAGCGGAAGTGCGAAGCTCTTTTGCCTCGTCGCACGATGACGCCATGGATTTTCCCGAGCCTGTGGGTCAATCGCAACCGGTGGCGGCATCGTTTCCGCAGCCCACGCCGAACTTGATGATGGAGGAGCCGAGGATGGCGGAATCGGCGCCAGTCGCTGCGGCCGAAGTGATCTCGCTCGACGCGATGCGCAACGCGATGGTGGCGAACTTCGAGCAGGAGGATTTGGATGTTCCGGCATTCCTGCGTAAGCGCGGCGAGGTTATGTAAGGAAGGCCACAGAAGGGTGATGTCGAAGGTCAATGAATTGAGAAGCGGCGTGACGAAGAATGGACACAGCGTTCCGATGTAGGGAAGGGTTTCCAACAGCGGGCGGCGGCAAAGAAGAAAAGTTTTGCAGCACAGTAACGTATCTTTTCAGTAACGGGGTAAGTGTTACTGTGGGCGCTGGAACGAAAGTAATTCCCGTTTAAGTACCTGTTCCATAATGGGTTAGAGTAAAAACTCAATTTTATCCAATAAAAACTTTGTTATTGCTTGGAACGACGTAAGTCCCGTACTATCGCGAAGTTGGTCTAATTTAGTGCTTAGGCGCGGAAGCTGGCAAGCTTCGTGCAACTGAATACATGGGAAGAGCCGGGTTGATCGGAGTCTCGATCAGAGATCCGGGGTCGGGGGAACGGCGAAAGTGTCGAAGGGAACGCGTTATCTTCGTCTGGTTGTGATAGTGGGAGGACTGCTGTGGGCGCCTGGAATTTGGGCGGCGCACGTCGACCCGCACGCGCTGAACACGAACAAGTCGAAATCCACCAAGAAGGTGAGTGAGACGCAGCGAACCAGGCGCCGGATGCGGCACTTGGCGCGCGGCCGATCCGCTACAGCGACTCACCATGCGACGGTAAGGCGGGCATCGACGACCGCTGCCCGAGTTACGACTGCGCGACATCGATATCACGAGCGCTTTTTCATGAGTTCGTTTGCCGAAGGAATTGCGGCGGGCGACATTACGGACGGCGAAGATCTCGTAGTCCGGCAGGCGGCGATTGACGCCTTGGGCAACATGAACGGCACGGTAGTTGCGATTGAGCCGACCAGCGGGCGCGTGCTGGCGATGGTGAATCAGAAGCTGGCGTTATCGAGCGGCGCGCAGCCCTGTTCGACGATTAAGCTTTCTGTGGCTCTGGCCGCGTTGAATGAAGGCTTGATTTCGAAGGAGACGGAAGTCTCGCTGGGTGGCCGCAGCCGGATGAATCTTACACAGGCTCTGGCGCACTCGAACAACGCATATTTTGAAGCGGTCGGGCGCAAGTTAGGATTTGAGAAAGTAGCGTATTACGCCCATCAATATGGCCTGGGCGAATTGGCTGGCTACGATATTCCGGGGGAACAAGCCGGTATCTATCCCGACGAAGTGATTCCGCAGAGCCTGGGTGGCGTAGGCAAGATGTGTTCTTTCGGCGAAGGCATTTCGATGACTCCGCTGCAATTGGGCGC
>DATNMU010000288.1:0-2513 GCA_035602195.1 Candidatus Acidiferrum sp. | reverse complement strand
AATGGCTTCATCGTCGTGTCAAAGAACTGTTGACGACTTCGACAGAGGGTTCGATGGAAGCAAGGATGTGATCGGCGGACTTGGTCCATCGGAACGGTTTGGGATCGGCCCTGTGTGTTGATCGATGAACAAGTGATGTCGTAGGGTCAAAAAACTGAAACTGCGCAAAGGCGGCAGTTTTCCAACTTTTTTGGTTCTGGACGGGTGTTGCACAACAAGCTTGCCGTGGACGCTTGAGTAAGGACAACAGGCGGCAAGGAGTTCCGGGTGCCGCAGATCAGTGCAACAATTTTGGTGCTCCATGGCAGTGTTTGAACTTCTTACCGGAGCCACAGGGGCATCGGTCGTTGCGGCCGGGAACGGGCACCTTGTGAATCGGTCGTCGCGTATCGCCGATGGTGTCTGGCGCAGGGGCGCGGCGGGCAAGCCAGTATGCATGGATGTTGCGGGCGGCTGGCGCTATCAGTTCAACGAACCCCTGATGTCTCGCGTCGGCATCCTGGTAAGCCTCGACCGATTCCTTCAGCCTGTCCCACCCGCTTTCGGTGCCGTAGAGATGGATGACCTCGAACCAGTCGGGATGCTCTTCAATGAACGGTTTCCAGCCCGAAGGGTCGAGCGCGATGCCCTTGACGTAGCCGCAGCACCACTCGTCGACGATCGACACAGTGCGTCCTTTGTGGTCGCGTTCCAAGAAAAGCGGCTCATAGTACTGCGGGAACTGGGTCAACGTGACCGCGATATCGTTCGCGTGTCGCATCAGAAGGTCAAGGATGCGTTGCGCTTGCTTCTCGCTCGTAAACTCCGGGGACTGGTTGGCTTCCGTAGAATCCCAAACCCACGGTATCCACTTCGACGGCATGATGACATTCGGCCCCGACAGTACTGCACAGAGGAAGCCGTCGAGGCTGGACACATCCATTGCATTTTCGAGGCCGTCGTCGGAAAGTAGAAACGCGTCAAGCTCCTCGATCTCAAGGTTGGTCAACGGTCCGGATTTGATCGGTCTCATTGGTCAGCCCCATTTGATCACGAAGCTCGGCTTTGCGTAGCGATGCTAAGCATTGGCATCCCCGGCCATTGCCAAAATGTTGATCTCCAGCTGCTCACGCCGCCTCTTGATGGTAATAGTTCAGGATCCCACCCAACCTCTCACGACATTGCACGGGCTCCGCGCGTCGCGTTTCCGTGGCCCGACAGACCAACAGGACGTTGGACTTCCCTTGATGATTCCGCTCGGCATGGTAATGCGCAACATATTCGCTCAGGGCCCGCCGCAAGGAGCGCTCACCAAAGAGAATGATCTTCGACAAACACTCCTCCTTGACCGATCTCACCCAGCGCTCAGCGTAGGCGTTCAAGTTCGGGCTTCGTGCAGGCAGGGGAAGCGTCTTGACCTGACCTGATTCGATGATCGCTCGGAAGGAGATGGTGTACTTCGTGTCGCGATCATGCAGGAGATAGCGACAGTCTCGAAGGGTGCCGCATCCCTCCATGGTCGCGTTCCGAGCCATTTGCTGCATCCACTGCTTATTTGGGTGGACGGTGATCCCGGCGATGTCTACCTTGCGGCTCTCAAGATGGATGAAAAACAGCACGTAGTAGGTCACCAGTCCGCGCAGCGTAAGTACCTCCACTGTGAAAAAGTCGGTCCCCGCCAGCACCGCCAGGTGAGCCCGAATGAATGCTGCCCAGGTGGTTGTTTGCTTGCGCGCCGGTGCGGGCGGTACGCCGTGACGGCGCAGAACATTACCGACCGTTTGATCCGAGACCTCATGCCCCAGATTGGCTAGCGCCCCGACAATCCGATCATAACCCCAGGACCGGTTCTCCTCGGCCATGCGAACAATCAATTCCTCAACTTCTCTGTCGATCCGTGGCCGGCCCGGGGTTCGACGTGCCCGCGATCCATCGAATTTGCGAGCAATCAGCCTTCGGTACCATGCCAAGATGGTGTCGGGCAGGGCGGTAGTCGCCACCTCGCCGAGGGATTTGCGGCCCAATCGATGGCCAATCTCGCCGAGCTTCGCTCGCTCGGCGTCGGAGAGCCTTAGGCACCCTTTCAACTGGGCCTTCAGGATCCCGTTTTCAGCGGCCAGATACTCATTCCGTAGCAGCAGCTCCTGGTCCACGGTCCCGGTGATGTAGGCCAGGATACGTGTCCACTCCATATTTTCCCCCTCTTGCTCGCGGATCCACGATCGGCGCCATTGATCACCCTAAAATTCTACCGGACGACACGCGGTGAGGCTATACAGGCAGGAGATAACTACCCGGCTTTCTTGCAGATTTAATTTTTTGGCCATACGCAGGTAAGCGGCAGAACCGCCGGCCGCCGTTGTACCGGCCCCCAGTAGGCTCATGAAGAAACCGTGCGAAACCGCGATTATCAAAATACTGAGAGCGACCAGGACGGCGCAAGCTGCCAGCAATAGTGTATTTGTCATGCTTCGATTTTCCGCGCGTTCCTTGACGAGTGCAAGCTGCTTTCGGGCACGCGGCGGGGCACATGA
>DATNMU010000287.1:0-4306 GCA_035602195.1 Candidatus Acidiferrum sp. | reverse complement strand
GCGAGCACAAGCGCCTCCAGCTCTCCATCGGGAACCTCCACGGCGGCGGCCCGCAGCCGAATGCAAGCCAGCTATGCGGCTTTGCCGCTGGCGTTTGAGCCGAACCAGGGCCAGACCGACGCTCAAGTGAAATATCTGGCACGGGGGAGCGGATACACGCTGTTTCTGACTGCGAACGATGCGGTGTTTTCGCTGCGTTCCCGCCATGCTAAGAAAGAGTCGAACGCGGTGGTGCGCATGCACCTGGCGGGTGGAAATTCGCCGGCCAAGATTGAAGGCGGAGATTCCCTGCCCGGCGTGGCAAATTATTTTCTAGGGAACGACCCAGGCAAGTGGAGCACGGGAGTTCCGCGCTTTGGGCGCGTTGCGTACCAGGATATTTATCCGGGCGTGAATCTGGCGTTTCACGGTAGGGGGCAGGAGTTGGAATTTGATTTTGTTGTGGCTCCGGGCGCGAATGCAACTCCGATCGCATTTCGATTTTCCGGGAACCGAGGCTTGAAGACGGATGACGCGGGCAACCTGATCGTTACATCCGCGGCGGGAAATGTGGTGCTGCACAAGCCGGTGGCATATCAGGAACGGAACGGGACGCGGCAACTGGTGGATGCGCGCTTTGCGCTCAAGGCGAGCAATCAAGTCAGCTTCGAACTGGGTAGTTACGATCGCAGCCGCGAGTTGGTGATTGATCCCTCGGTGAGTTATGCGTATTCGACTTATCTGGGCGGCACGGGGAATGATTCGGGATTTGGGATTGCGTTCGACAGCGCCGGCAATGCCTACGTTACGGGACAAACAACGTCGGCGAATTTCCCTGGCGCTTCCAACGCTATTAAGGGCACAGCAGGGAACGTTTTTGTCGCGAAAATTAAGGCCGATGGCTCGGGCCTAGTTTATTCAACTTATGTTGGTGGAACCGGTGCTCTCGGCGATAGCGGAAACGCAATTGCTGTGAACCAGGCCACCGGCGCCGCTTATGTCGCAGGTGGTACAAGCTCAAGCGACTTTCCAGCAACCCTAGGTGCGTACCAGACCGCGATCGCAGCCGGCGCTACCCTCAATGCTTTCGTATTTGAACTCAACCCTAGCGGTGCCATTGCTTACTGCACTTATCTCGGGGGGAATGGTGCCGATTCAGCTTTAGGCATTGCCTTGGACGGTAGCGGAAACGTTTACGCTGTCGGAAAAACATCTTCCACGAACTTCCCTCACCCAGGGACTCCGCTCCAATCGGCTCCGGCTGGCGGTTTCCTTTCCGAGTTGGACCCTACTGGCGTCGGGCTTGTGTTCTCGACTTACCTTGGAGGCAGCACCAGCAGCTTCGATTACGCCAGCGCAGTGGCGCTCGACTCATCCAACAACATTTACGTGACCGGAAGCACTTCTGGTACAGCCTTCCCAGGAGCGCCGACCGGGGTGATTCAGCCTGCCTATGGCGGGGGGACATCCGACGCGTTTATTGCCTCGGTCAAGCCCAGCGGCGTTGGCTATAACTATTTCACGTTCCTAGGCGGAAGCAACGGGGACGTGGGCGACGCTATCGCCGTCGACTCGTCGAAAAACGCCTACGTGGCGGGCCAGACTGCATCGACGGATTTCCATCTGGTTACCCCCGCCATGCAATCCGCGTTCGGTGGCGGCACTGACGACGCATTCGTTGCGAAAGTGAATCCGGGCGGAACTGCGCTTCTATACTCCACCTATCTTGGCGGCAGCGGCGGCGATACCGCCGCGGGTATCGCGGTAGACACAGCCGGCAACGCCTATGTAACCGGCCAAACGGCATCTTCTAACTTCCCCACTGCTATCCCCACCCAGGTCAGTCTAGGCGGAGGCAATGATGCGTTCGTGAGTGAAATCAATCCGGCGGGTTCTGCGCTTGTCTTTTCCACGTACTTGGGTGGAACTCTCGACGAGGACGACGGCGGGAAGTTTGGTGCAATTGCCGTAGATGGCCCTGGCGCCAACATTTACGTCACCGGAAATACTGCCTCGACGGATTTCTTCACCTGGCCTTCAACTCCCCTGCAACTGAAGAATGGCGGAGGTACCCAAGATGCTTTCGTAGTCAAGTATGCGCAGTCGACCGCGGCCCCAACTTTTTCGCTTTCTGCGACGGCGCTCTCGCCTGGAACCGTGGGTCCCGGGTCCTCAGCCACGTCAACTGTGACCGTCACGCCCCCAAATGGATTTGGTGGAACCGTGACGCTTACCTGCGCTGTTTCTCCTGTGGTTACGCTGGGGCCAACTTGCAGCGCGGCGTCGGCGACGACGACGGCAGCTGCGACACTCACCGTGAGCACCACGGCTCCCACAGCGGTTCTGCGCCATCCGAAGAACAGAAGTTTTGTCGGCATACTGTACGCGACCTTCCTGCCTGTCGGTGGACTAGTGCTGCTGGGCTTGGGCCTAGGTTCGGAGTCGCGCAGGAAAAAAATGTTCGGTGCGTCGCTTGTGATTCTCGTCCTTGGTGGTCTACTGCTGATGCCAGCCTGCGGCGGCGGCAGCACCAAAACTACCGGCGGTGGAAGCGCGGGCACACCGGCCAATACCTACACCATTACTGTTTCCGGTACTGCCACCGGAGCGACCCAGACAGGGACGGCACCAGCCCTGACCTTGATCGTTAACTAGTTCGGTATGTTCATCAGGCCGCTTCTCATGGGAGGCGGCCTGATTTTTTCTCCAATCGCCTCCGCAGAATTGGCACGAGGAGCGACTCTAGTCTAAGATTCTGTGTGGCGCATTCTGCGAGAGGGCCTGTCGTATTCATTTTCATTTAAGTTGCGGTGGAGCGGCATTCGGCAATCCTTGGGGCCGTCGGGCAGCTTTTGCGCCGCTGGAGGAATCGAAGTAGTGAGTTCCCAACCACTCATGTTCAATTGCAGATGGCTCGGCCGAAGGTTAGCTGGTTTTCTCCGCTCGAAACGATTCGTGTTTGGCGGCGGGCAGATGGCACACAGCGCGCTGGTTGCCCTGTTTCTTGGGTTGCTCACGGCGGCGGTGCCGCAAGGTTTTGCTCAGACGTTTTCGACGTTTTCGATCAGCATGCCGACCGGATTGGACCGGCCGGCTGTGGACCCTGGTGGCTCAGCAATCGGGACTGTGGTAATCGCTAGTTCGCCCACTGGAACTTTGACTAATCCAGTCGGGCTGGCGTGTGCGGTGTCCTCGGGACCCACAACGACCAACCCCCCAGTGTGCACCGTGAGTCCGACAAGCCAAACGGCACCGGGCAGCGCTTCCCTCACCATTACTACGAGCGACAATACGTTGCAAGGGCTTTACGGCTTTACCGTGACTGGCACCGGTGGCGCTGGAACTCAAACCCTTTCGCTGAACCTGACGGTGCAGCCGCTCTCTGAGGATTACACGATTTCGGCGACGCCCACAACCGCGGTTCCGAACCCTGTAGTGCCCGGAGCAACGGCCACGACGACCGTGAGCATAGCGCCGATCGGCAGCTACTCCGGACACCAAGTGACGCTGGCGTGCCTATCGGTTACGCCGGTGGTCACGGCGGGGCCGACGTGTACTTTCCAAGCGACTAATGGGACTGGACCGGTGCAGGTGACAGGGGGCGCGCCGGCTACTGCAACCCTGACCATCACAACTTTTGGACCGGTACCCACGACCTTATTGCGGACGCCACGAATTTTTTACGCATTGTGGCTGGTGGTTCCGGGACTGGCGCTGGCGGGAGCGGCGGGAGTGGGAAGGCGGAGAAAGACGCTGGTCGCGCTGTTCTTTCTACTCTCTCTCGGGAGCGGAGTACTGCTCATTCCGGCCTGCAGTTCGTCGACGGTTACAAATTCGCCGACCGGCCTGACAACTCCGAAAAATACTTACGTGTTCACGTTAACCGGCGCGGACGAAAACGGTGCGGCGCCGAGCAATACCACCACCGCTGCGGCTACAGTGAGCATCACCGTGAACTGAGACTGAGACCGATCCGCGACTGAAATGCGCCAGCTCGGGAATTTTGCACGGCATTGCTTGTTGAGGAGATGCCTGTGCGCGGGCGTCATCGGGTGCTGCGCGGTTGCTTCCTTCCTAATCTCTTCCCTCGCAATTACTTCGTTCGCGCTGGCAGCGGCGCTTCCGGGCCGAGCGGCGATTAGAAACGCCAATGAGGGTAAAGACAAAGATTCAATTCAGCGGCCGGTGCTGCGTTGGGATGAGCAGCAGCCGGGGTGCACGTTTTCGCGGGGAGATGATGGCAAGTATCGCTATGGCATGTGGTCGGGAGATGTTGGCGTGGTTGTGGCGGTGGACGCGCGAGAGCTACAGATTATCCGCCGTCGCG
>DATNMU010000286.1:0-26303 GCA_035602195.1 Candidatus Acidiferrum sp. | reverse complement strand
GAAGTTTTTTTGCGATTGAAATCGGCTTCCAGTCCGTGTCCAACAGCCTCATGAAGAAGGACGCCAGGCCATCCAGGGCCAAGCACGACTGCCATTTCTCCCGCGGGAGCTTCGCGCGCGTCGAGTTGCAGAATCGCTTGCCGCGCCGCTTCTTTAGCAAAGAACTCGGGACCTTTTTCGCCGAAGAAGAAATCGAGAGCGACGCGTCCGCCGCCGCCAGAGCCGCCGCGAGCTGAATTGCCTTCGGTCTTGGCGATGCAAGAAACATTCATGCGGGCAAGCGGCTGGGAATCTTCAGCGAAAGTTCCATCGGAACCAACCACCAGAATGTTTCTTAGTTCATCGGAGTAGCTGGCGCGGACTTCCTGAATGCGGGGATCGTAAGCGCGCGCCGCTTTATCGGCGCGCATCACCAGTTCAACCTTGGCAGTGATCTCGGCATCGACCGAAGGCAAAGTTACGGGATACAGGCTGCGAGCTGCATTTTGCCGAAAGCCCGCCACCGCAGTCTTAGCCGGAGCGCTCGCAATCAGCGCCGCAGTCCGCGCCGCGTGCAGGATGCGGCTGGCGGAAAGATCGTCAGTATAAGCATATCCGGTGCGCTCGCCCGAAACTACGCGCACGCCGCAGCCGGCTGAGATGCCCTGCGAAGCCGATTTCACCATCGACTCATCCACCATTAGTGACGTGGAAGAAAGATATTCAAAATAAAGGTCGGCGTAGTCGCCACCTGCGGAAAGAGCCGCCGCCAGATAGCGTTCGAGGTCATTTTCTGTAACGCCGTATTGATCGAAGAAGAAGCGCTGTCTATCTACTAAAGATTGTTTATCCAAGCTGATCACCTATAACGATTGGATGCCGCCGGGCCGGATGCAGACTCAGTTGAGCGGAATATCAATTATCACACACGGCGCGAAGGCGGGCGGACGGAAACATCCACAGCACATCCGTGACGATGGTCACATGTCACAGACAGCGAAATCACCGTGCTCTGATAATCCGAACGGAGATTCCAAATGCCCACAGTAACGCCACATGCCCTTACTCGCACCGTCCAGGACTTTCTGAGCGGGGCCGCTGGCGCGATGGTGCTGGAGAACGGAGCAGTTGCATTCGACCTGGCGCAGTCGAAGTATTCGATCTCCGGTGAGTATAACCGCTGTCTCTTGCACTTGTGGTCGGCGGAACGAAACTCAGTGCGGCGCGTGCTGGATGCGGAAATCAAGAACGGAACCTTGCGGCTGACGGTGCAACGGTTGGGACAGGCTCGTCCGTCGAAGCTTGAAATCTGCCGCGAGCGAGACCGGCGAACTCCAACCGCCAGGCGAGCCGCGCGGGCTGCTTATGAGCTAAAACTACGCAGAACGCTGGAGCGGCACTTCCCTGAATTCAAGATTACGCGACTCACCGGCGGAGTCGATCTGGAGAAATCTTTCGGTCCCGTTTACACGCGGGGCTTGATGCGCCGAGGGAGCTCGGTGTTTGCGCTGTTGGGAGTGAATGCCCAGGAGACGCAATCCTCGATCGACGCAGCGCTAACTTTCGGCATTCTCTGGCTGGATGTTTGCCGGCAAGCTCAGCAGGCCAACGCGCTGGTCGAAGGATTGAAATTGTTTGTTCCGAATGGAAGTTCCGCTCTGGTCCGCGAGCGAATGGCAAACCTGAATCGCGATGCCGCCAAGTGGTCGTTGTTCGAATTGGACGAACGGCACGATGCGCTGGTTGAAATTGACTGCGCGGATCGCGGAAATGTCGAGACCAGACTCATACACGCGACCGATGAAGACGCGGCGCGGGAGCGGTTTAAAGATTCGATTGCGCAAGTTTGGCAAGTCCTGCCGAGTTGCGAGGTTGCCGTGCTGTCGCCGGCGGAAATTGCTTTCCGCTGGCGCGGGTTAGAGTTTGCAAGGGCGCGCCTCGGTGGCATTCCCGGATCGTTCCAAAGCACTGAAGAAGTTGTGTTTGGCGTGGGCGCGGAAGAGCGCATTCTGGAGATACGAAACTGCGATGAATTCACGCAGTTAGCGCACTGCTTGCGCGATACTCGCCACCCCTACGGGCCGCGCCAGAACCCGTTGTGGCGGTTGCGTCCGGAGCGCTGGCTCGAGTCGCTGGTGGTGGGTGATGTGAATGTAGTGGATGACCGGCTTGAGTCTTCGTGCCGGTATTCGCAGGTTCCCGCGTTCTCTGCGGCTGACCGGGCCATGATCGATGTGCTTACGGCTACGCACACTGGAAGGCTTGCAGTGGTGGAACTGAAAGCGGATGAAGACATTCACCTTCCTCTGCAAGGTCTGGATTACTGGGCGCGCGTGCAATGGCATCATGCCCGCGCCGAATTTCCTCGCTTCGGATATTTCGAAGGCCGCGAGTTGTCATCACAAACGCCGTTGTTGTTTCTTGTGGCGCCAGCATTGCATGTGCACCCGTCAACCGATACGCTGCTTCACTATCTTTCACCGGAAATCGAATGGGAATTTGTGGGGATTGACGAACGCTGGCGCGAGGGAGTAAAAGTCGTGTTCCGGAAGCGGCCTGAACGGAGCGCGAGACGCGAACGCGAATTACTGAACGGTGAAACCGGCTGAACATTAACGCAGTTGCCGGCGCGGCTATTCCTTCCAGGCTCCTACCAGCCGGCGCACGTCGATTAATTGGGCCACGTGATAAGCGTTGTGGTCGGCTAGCAGCAAAGCCTCACGCAGAATCGTTTGCCCATCACCCCACGGAACGCGTGCGTATAGATTGGTTCTTGGGTTTGCAACCAAATCCTGCATGGCCTTCAAGTCTTTACGGAATCGCTGAACGCTTTTGTTCCATGCGGCAGTGTTCGGCGGTGCTTCAGTTTTAGGCCAGTAGCCTTCCGGCCATTTCGGCGATTCGTGTTTAGGGTTCCGGCAGAATTCCAGAATGTCCCACTGCGCAATGCGAAGATGCTCCAGCAGCATCCATGCCGAGTGCGGGAGTCCGTCGGGTTTCACGGCGCGCAATTTGTCTGGCATGTCTTTTGCAGCATCATTGAAGCGCGCATGGGCGCCGCCTCCGTCCAGGAGGAACAGCACGTGTTCTCGAAGTTCTTTGCTATGGGGATCCTTCGTTGGCATATCGTCCTTCTTCCTCGCACATCGAACCTCTGCTCGTCGTCTGCCGATCAAACCGAAGAGAGCGGAAGCGAACCATCGCCTCGTTGAATGTCTAAGGCCGCATCGTCTTCCCGCTTCTCGCCTCTTAAGACGCGGCCAATACCGCGCACGATGCGGCGCATGGGGAAAATATTTTTGTCATCCGCAAGAAATATCTCTCCGACGTGGCTGCCCCGGTAGTACCAGCGCTTAAGCAAAGCCAGGTGCTCCATTGTTTCCAAAGCGGTCGCAGTTTTCACGGGGGAAAATGAATCCAAAACCGCTGACACTCGCGATTCCATGGATTGCGATTTCGTATGCTCGGCGGGCTGGATGCAGAATGCGACAGGACCCGCGATCGATCCGTTCTGTAGGAGAAAAAATGTAACCGAGTCGAGCTGCCGGCACGGTTGAATCATTAGCGCGCACAGCCGGTCGATCCGGCGGACGATTTCTGGAAACTGAGTCAGGATCGGTTTTAGTTTTTCGAGGCGCACGTGAATCGCGGCCGCATCTTCGAACGCGAGATTTGCTGACGCAGTCTCGCGCTGGGCTGAAAGCTCGCGTGCCAAAGATTCTCCACCAGAATCAAAATAGGCTTGCACGCGATTTACTTCGGCGGAATATTCCAGATCAGTGCATCCTTTAAAGCAGGGCGCGAGGCACATCTTCATTTCAGAATAAATGCAGCCGGGAAACGTGGGATCGGGATGCAGATCATCCACGCAGCGGCGCATCTTGAAAAAGTCGAGCGAGTCGTTCATGAACTTCTCGGCGGCGGGGCGGGATTGGAAGGGCCCGTAGTAAAGCGAACGCCCGTTGAGGCGGCCCAGCCGCGTGGTGATCGATGCCCTCGGATATTCGTTTTCCAGATGCAGGTTCACCAGCGGCGCGAAGCGAAAGCGCAAACGTTTCGCGTAAGTCTTGGGAAACTCTTCGCGCAGGACTTTGTACAGAAGAAAGCCGGATTCGAAGTCGGAACCGGTAGGAGTGTATTCGATCCGGCGGATACGATCGCGCAGGTTGAGCTTCTTCGTGCGCTCGTCAACCGGGCCCAGCAGGCGCTGCAGACGGCGTCGGAGGTTTGCAGTCTTGCTGACGTAAGGCTCCGCCTGCGCGTTGTTGCCGCGGAGAATGAAGACAGCCGGTGCAGACGGGACAGCCAGAAAAATCTGCGCGTCGCGTTCGGGCGCGAATTCTAAACGCTCAGTCAGCACGAGTTCATTGTAAGCAAGTCTTCACCACGGAGACGTAGGAACTCGGAAAAAATTCGGAGTTGATGCAACGAACGCTCGGCCATCTTGCTTACTCGCCTTGATCACAGTCCGCCGTGAAGCCTTCCGAAATAGTGGGCAAGATTTAGCGACATGATCAGTATTCCCGCACCGAAGGCGAGCACATGCGCCGTTTTGCGCAGATCGAAACTACCGATACGACAGACCAGCAGATAACCGACGGCAAGATTGAAGAGGCCCCATGCGACATTGACCGTTGAGGAGGACAAGCCTAGACCGGGTGGTGATGCGAAGGGGCTTTGGAAGGCATGCCCCGAGATTCAATTGCCGAGGTGGGGCAGAGCGTTTGCGAGAAATACTCCCCCGAAGAAGTACGCCACATAGTGGTACCAGCGCATGGTTGTTCCCTTCCGGCTGCGCAAACCGCTGCAGCTGTTACCAAAAGTTTTGTCGCAGCGGATCGGCGGTAAACATCTATCGAAAACTGGCACTCCGAAATTTCTGCCGGAAGTCCTCGCCTTCCATCTTGATCACGCGGCACATCTCGTGCAAGCGGGAGCGCATACGCTCTCCGATACGATCCCCCAGAGTTTCCGAGCGCGTGGCGGCCCGGGCAGGAGAAATCGACCCATTTGCGCCGGCGGCGGGCTGGTCCTCGAAATTCGTCGTAATGATTGTCGTGCGGTTGTCGTTGTATCGCGTGTTAAGAATCAGGCTTACCGTGTCCCAAACCCATTCAGTAGGTTTGACGGCTCCCAATTCGTCCAGAACGAGAACATCCGTTTCAAATACCGGGCGAAGAACATCCAGTTCAGTGGTCTGAACCGTAGCGTTATACGAATTCTGAATCTGCTTCAGGAGTTCCCGGTAGTCATAGAACAGGCAGGAAATTCCCTTATTCAAAATGAGGTCTTTGATGATGCCAACTGCGAGGTGAGTTTTTCCGGTGCCGATCTTGCCAATGATCAGTAGGCCCGTGCCGTCGCGCGGATCGTATTCTTGCGCGAACTTCGAAGCGGAAATATGAGCGAACGCGAGCGAGGGATTGGCCCCAGGGAAATCCGTGGTGTAACTGGCCAGTTCACAATGCTCGTAGCGGCGAGGTATGTTGGCCCCAGCCAGCAAGGTTTGATTCCGAGCTCGCAGCTGGCAATCGCAGCGCGTGACCCGCCGGTCTTTCGGTGAACTGGAGCGCGCAGGGAGCGTTTTCCACCCGGTACCTTCGCATAGCGGGCAAACCTCCGCCTGTGTCTTGGTCGACATCAATCTCCTGAATCCTTCCTGAATTGTATTCTTCGACTCTGCACCGGAAGCGCATCTTCCCGCAAGTGCGAAACGGTAGCGTCCTGTGTACAACCTGTGCAGTGCTGCGTCGTCCTGTGGAGAGTCGAGGAAAACCTGCGTGTCGCGCGGGTTGTGCCCGGAGAACCGGCGATCCTATTCCGGCTTTACCCTCAGCCGACCCCAAAACCCGCCCCGCCAGCCCCATTCCGGGAGGCGGGGGTGCGAAACAGGCTTCCGGCGCGGATTTTCACAGTTGACATTCTCCCCAGAGAGAGGAAAATACGAGCCGTCAGGTTTCCCACTCAGCCATATGTTCCTACTTTCCCGGTTTGTGCTGGGGATGAAAAGAGACCTGCAAGGAGAAACTATGAATAAGGCCGATCTGGTTGATAAGATCGCTGGCGCTTGCGAGATCAGCAAGGCGCAGGCTACGACTGCGATTGACACCGCTGTGAGCAGCATTACAGGTGCGTTGCGAAAAGGAGATCGGGTAGCTTTGATAGGTTTCGGCACTTTCTCGGTATCGCAGAGGAAGGCGCGGAACGGGCGCAATCCGCAAACTGGCGCCACCATCAAAATCGCTGCCCGCAAGGTTGCGAAGTTTACCCCTGGAGCTGAACTGAAGAAAACTGTAAATAAGAAGTAGTAAAGAAACTTCGATTCGCGAACGGCAGGGGGTCGGCCCTGCCGTTTTCGCTGCCTGGCATTTCCGTACGAGTATCGAGTAGTGAGAGGTGGACGTGACTCGGTACGCGCTACGCGGTACTCTCAACTAGCATGATTGCCCATCTGCGCGGAACATTACTTTCCAAGCATCCCAATCAGGTCATAGTCGAGACTGCCGGTGTCGGCTACGAAGTAAATATCTCAGTCCCCACATTTTCCGAGTTGCCCGCTAACGGCGCTGAAGTCGCGCTCCACATTCACACCCATGTCCGTGAAGATGTGATCGCGCTCTACGGATTTCTTCGTCCCACCGAGAAAGCATTGTTCGAGAAACTGATGACGGTGAGCGGCATCGGAGCGAAGCTGGCCATCACGATTCTGAGTGGGATGGCGGCGAACGATCTGGCTGCGGCGATTCGCGGCAATGACCTGGCGCGGCTCACCAAGATTCCCGGCATTGGTAAAAAAACCGCCGAGCGTATGGTGTTGGAGTTGCGCGACAAACTGCCGCAGGTATCGGGAACCTCAGCACCGGCCGTGCCTATTTTGAATGCGATGGAAGAAGATGTTCTATCCGCTCTGGTCAATCTTGGCTACCAGCGGGTCCAAGCGGAAAAGTCACTGGCGAGCGTGCTAAAGAACGGCAAGAGCGGATCGTTTGACGCCATGTTCCGGGAAGCGCTGGCCGGGCTTTCGAAATAGCGGCTGCGTCTCTTAATTCACTTTCCGATACAGAACTTGCTGAAGATCAGATTTAGGATGTCGTCCGTTGTAGTCGCGCCGGTGATGGCATCCAGGGGCCGGAGCGCATTGTAGAGATCGAGCAGCAGCATCTCATGCGGGACTTTGGCGTGCACTGCATTCGTGGCGGCATCGAGCGCCGCAAGAGAATCTTGCACCAAGCCCTGGTGGCGGATGTTGGTTAGAAATCCAGCTTCGACTTGCCCGCCATGCTCGCCGCCAATGTGGCGCAGAATCTCGGCGCGCAACTCGGAGATTCCTTCGCCGGTCAGAGCGGAGGTGCGAATACGCGGTAACGCTGAAGCTTGCAGTGCGGCGGCTGAAGCAGTTGTTGATGCGGGGGAATCTTTGCGGCGCGACTGGAAGTCGCGCCCTTTCAAATCCTCACCCGAGTGAGCTTTTGCGGAGGCCGCAACGTCGCGGACTCTTAAAGCGAGGTCGATCAGGTCCGATTTGTTCTCGACCACAATCACTGGCCGATTCGTGGCGCGGAGCGAGAGCTTCTCGTCTTCAGCGGTTGCTGGGTCCGACGCGTCGATCACGACTAGAACCAAATCAGCGTCCGCCAGCGCTTCCATCGATTTCCGGATGCCGATCGATTCCGCTTCGTCGAGTGACTGTCGGATTCCGGCCGTGTCGACAAGCTGAATCGGGATGCCACCGATGGCGACGGTTTCGCTGACCAAGTCGCGCGTCGTGCCGGGAGTGGCAGTAACGATGGCGCGCTCGCGCTCGACTAGACGATTGAACAAGCTTGATTTCCCGACGTTCGGGCGGCCGACGATGGCGAGCGTCAATCCCTGGTGCACGATCTTGCCGTAAGCGAAAGTAGCGGCCAGCTGTTCGAGCGGTTGTTGGACGGCAGCGATACGTTCTAGAATGGTTGCGTCCGGCAGAACGGAGACGTCGTCTTCGGCGAAGTCGATGCCGGCTTCCAGCACTGCAATCAGTTCAACCAGCTTCTGCTTAACCGGCTGCAGCCGCTTGGATAAAGCGCCTTCCAGTTGTTGCGCCGCGATCTTTGCCTGATAGAGCGTCTGCGAGTCGATGAGATCGCGCACCGCTTCGGCTTGGGTGAGGTCGATGCGTCCGTTGAGAAAGGCTCGCATGGTGAACTCGCCGGGCTCGGCCAGCCGGGCCCCGGCGGCTGCGCAGAGTTCAACAATGTGGCGAAGGACGACCGGGGAGCCATGGGCAGAAATCTCAATGATGTCATCGGTCGTGTAGGAATGAGGCTTGGCGAAGCAGGTGACCACAACTTCGTCGATGCGAGTCGAGTTTCCGGTTTCCAGTTTCCAGTTTCCGGTTTGTGTGGCTCCGGAAACCGGAGACTGGACACCGGACACTCCAGCTCCAGATGGTTCGACAAGTTCGCCAAAAATCGCCCGCCCCGGCTCCAGATCATGTTTCAGGCGCAACATGGGCTGCGCGATTTCGAGGGCTCGCGGCCCGGCAATGCGGACGATGCCAATGCCGCCGCGTCCGGGCGGAGTGGCGATGGCGACAATTGTGTCATCGAGATCCACGGGCCGATTGTAGCGGGTAAACTGGAGGGACAACCAGCGGCCGACTACGATTCGCGAATTTACGGCTCGGCCCGCGCAAACTCACATCGAGGATTCGCAATTGCCAGTCGCTGACGAACTGCTGAAAGCCAACGAAGAATTTGTCAGGAACTTTAACCTGGGGGATCTCGCCGTGCGGCCCCGCAGACATCTCGCCGTGCTGGCCTGCATGGATTCCAGAATCCTGTTTGAACGCTGTCTGGGATTGCATCCCGGAGACGCGCATATGATCCGCAATGCCGGCGGGATTGCCACCGAGGATGCGTTGCGCTCGCTGATCGTTTCCCATCACTTACTCGACACGCAGGAGTTCATCATCATCAACCACACCGATTGCGGCTTGCTGAAGGTGCGGGAAGACGAGCTCAAGAAGAGGCTGACGGAAAAGATGGGAACGTCAGCGGGCGCCCCGGCCCATTTTCATGCTTTTGAGGATCTGGATAAGAACGTGCGCGAGCAGGTGCGGCGAGTGAAGACGCATCCGTGGATTCCGAAGCATATTCCCGTGCGGGGATTTATTTACGACGTGAAGACCGGGGCGCTGCGGGAAGTGGAATGAGCAAACTCGGCCGACGGAGCCACAGCAGCATCTTTGCCGGCATCAAGCGTCCTGAGATTGCGCCTCAACCAGATGTCGATAAACAAAAAAGTAATATAGAACCGTTCCGAATGGAGCCAGGAAACCTAACAACACAAACCATACCGCCTTCTTCAAATAATGTGAGGTATCAAAACCAAACCAGAAATACCACATGCCAATCCAAAGCACAGCGACGCCCGTTACCTCTGGGTAAAGCAGCATGCGAACGACCGACGACGCGGGACCAGCTAGAGAGCGTGCCCCCGAAGCCGCCAGTGCCATACGAACCCCGATCAGTGTGCCTATAAATGCAAACACCAGCAATGAACTGGTGAAGTAAATGCGTTGCGCGGTTTGCGAGAAGAGCCAACTCCGGGAAATCCGCAGGTAGAGCATGGCCGGTCAGTTTAGCATCCCGCATTCTCCCTGCCTAGCGCGCCACCACCTTCTCAATCTCCATCTTCAACTGGTCATAAGGCAGCGCTCCCGGATGGTACATCGCGACCTTTCCCGCTCGGTCGAGAAGTACAAGCGTCGGCGTAGTAGACGCCCCGTACGCGTCGAAGTTATGAGTGCTGATGGGAACCGGCATGTCGAGCAGTCCTGAGTAGAAGCGATGTCGCACGGCATCGATGTAGGCAAGCTCATCGCTGGGTGCGGCGTGTTCGACCTGCGCGGTATATCCGTAAAGCCTTGTCGGTCCGACGACCGCCAATCCCCTAGGCGCAAACTCGGACCGCAGTTGGGTAATGATGGGTGCTTCGGCTTTGCAGTCCGCACACCAGTGCGCCCAAAAAAACAACAGCACGGGCGAGCCTTTGAGTTGGGACAGCACAGGCGGCTTCGATCCCAAAAATTGTTCTGCTCGAAGCGCGGGAGCAGGGCGTCCCTCAAAGGAAAGCAGATTCAGATTCTTCTGCAGCCGGGCGCGAATCGACGACGCGCCGTAGGTGCGCAGCGCCGTTTGCAGCAAAGCCACAGCCTGGGTACGCTGGCCGCGAGCCGCCAAAGCCTGCGACTCCACTTCGATGGCCGCCCCCAGCGCGATCGGCAGGTGCGGTTCGGCATCGAGCGGTCGCTGCTTGAGTTGCTCGACCGCCAGGGTTTTGGTCTGTTTGGCGTACGCCGAAGCCTGGTCGTACTGACCGTCTTGGAGCGCGGTCCGAGCCATCCACGAGTAGGCTTCAAGGTATTCCGGCGTCACGCCGTTCTTTGTGCGATAAGAATTCAGCGCCGAGTCAGCCGCGCTGAAGCTACTTTGCGCTAAAGCCGTTCGAACATCTTCCACAATCCCCGCCCATGCCGGCGTTGCAAGCAGAAATACGACCAGATATTTACGCAAACCCATGCCTTTGATCATGTATCTTTTCCTGCGCGAATGGCAAATCGCCACCGCTAGGCTAATTGGCGACGTAGTGCTGTAAGTATATGGTGATACGTTACTTAAGTGATGCAATCCAAAAATAATGTAGCAATCCTGAGGCACTTATTTTACAATTTGGCTGCGTTTGACTTTAGAGTTCTTTCGCAGTACCCAGTAATCTCCGCCAACCAGCGCGTGACCTGCCTGCCGAAGAAGCCTTCCGAAGATTCAGCGCTACATCAACGAAAAAGGAATTTGCAACACCATGGAAACAGGAACAGTGAAGTGGTTTAACGACGCCAAGGGCTACGGTTTCATCAGCCGCCAGAATGGCGAGGATGTATTTGTGCACTTCTCGGCCATTCAGGCGAGCGGCTTCCGCAGCCTGCAGGAAGGTCAGCAGGTGCAGTTCGACGTGGTCAAAGGCCCAAAAGGCTGGCAGGCCGAGAACGTGAAGGGTGCATAAACCACTTCGCAGCTAACAATTCGCAAGAGGAAATAAGGCGGCCAAGCAATGGCCGCCTTTTATTTTTTGTACTGGATCTCGGCGGGAGCCGACGCTACTGCCGCATGTCGCGAATCAGCACCACATCCGCATCCGTATGCCCATGAACTATCGCCAATTGTTTCCCGTCAAGCGACCAATGGAAATCGTAGATATTTTCGGAAGTGAAATCGGTAACCTGTTTGCCCTTGGAACCATCGAGCGGCTGTGACCACAAGTTGTCCACGCCGTTGTCACGGATCGGATAGACCACGGCCTTGCCATCGCGTGCGAACCGTACCAACCCGAGCCGCGGACGTTCGAACTCCACGAGCTTGGCTTGCCCCGAGTCGGTGGCTATCAACGCTAACTTTTCCTTGTGCTCGCCCGAGTGCTCCAAAGTTGCGAACACCGCAAGCTTGCCATCAGGGGACAGGTCGAAACTGCCATCCATGGAAATGGGCAATGCCGACACGGTTTGCGAGGCGCCACCGTTAATCGAGGCCCGCGCCAACTTTCCTTCGTCTTTCTGTTCGATGTAATACACCCAACGGCTGTCCGGAGAACACAAGGCATGATGGTCGCGCGTGCCAGTCGTAAGTTGTTTCAAATTGCTGCCAGCCGAATCGATACGCCAGATGTTCTGGTCGCCTGTATTTCCGTGAAAGCTGAGATCGAATACGACATAGCGGCCGTCAGGACAGGCAGAAGGATTACCGCTCGGTTTCCCTTCCTCAGTGGTGATAACGCTCTTGCTCCCGGTCGCCGGGTCGATTCGATTCAAGCTGTTTGCCTGATCCCCGATAAGTTGGCCATCTCGCGTCCAGGTGAAATTCGTAAATGCTTTCGACGACGTGATGGCGCGACCTTGGGAACTTGCGGCGGCCGCTGGCATTACGAACAGGTTCCATCGCTCGGTGCTCATCACCGTCACTAGCGATTTCCCGTTCGCCGCGACCCCTGGATTCGAATAGGAATTGGTATCCCGGGTGATCAGAGACATCCGGCCTTCTGGGTAGGAAACTAAGGCGATCTGGAATTGATTGAAATTTAAGCTTTGTCCGCTCCACCGTCCCAACAGTGCGCTGCCGTCCGGCATCCATGTAGGCGATTCGAATAAAGTGTTGCCGCCAAAGAAAATTTTCTGCTGGCCACTCGCTACATCCACCGCCGTAAGACTCTCGATAGATCCACCCACATTCACCACGTCGCACACAATCGTCTTACCGTCGGGAGACCATGCGGGTTGAAAGAGGCCCTGACTGTTAGAACCGCTGGCCAAGACTTGCTCTCCTTCCTCGCCTCCCTCCACCGGACGAACGATAAGCCGATACTTCCCGGGCTCCGGATTGTCATATCGCATGAAGGCGACCTTTTTTCCGTCAGGCGAAAAAGTAACGTTCGAATCGACGTCAGCCGCGAGTTTTTGGGGCGTTCCCCCGAGCAGAGGTGCGCGATAGAGAAACTTCAACTCTGAATTTCCCTGATCGCTTCTTACAAAATAAAAATAGTTTCCATCGGGGGAGAAGCGCAGCCCGCCGTAATCGAGATCAGCCGGCGGTTCTACCTGGGCATTGCTATTGGTGGGCACATTTCTCAACCATAGGCTTGCGAGTCCCTTGTTTCTAATCACGCTGAGGATGTACTTGCCGTCAGGAGAGATAGCGACCTGCACCGCGTCGCCTGTATCGGTTACTTTAGTGACGGAAATATCCTGAAACGGAGTTGGGTGGCCGCGGCTCAGAAAAGTGTAAACTCCATAACCTCCAGCCGCCACCAACGCGATCACGATTGCCGCGATTACTCCAGCGCTGACTTTGTTTTGCCGTGCCGCGGCAACAACGGCGGAGCTTCCGGATGTACGCTGAGGCGAAGTGTCAGATTCGGCGATTACAGAAGTCGCCGCTGCTACTGGAACTGCCGAGCCGCTGGTTGGCGCCACATGGCCCGCCTTGCGCCCCGACTCTGTGTCGCGTTTCAGCCTCCGCAGATCACCGCGCAGGTCCGCAGCTGACTGATACCGCAGGTCCGGATCTTTTTCCAGAGCCTTCGCAATGATCTCCTGCAGCTTGGCGGGCAGCGCGGGATTCAGCTGCAGCGGCGGAACCGGATCCAGTTCTAGAATGGCATGAAAGATAACAGCGGACGTCGCCCCTGAAAACGGCATTCGGCCAGTGGCCATTTGATAAATCACGACGCCCAGAGAAAACAGGTCCGTGCGCGGGTCGAGCTTTTCCCCGCGAGCTTGCTCCGGCGACATATACGCGATCGTGCCCACAGTTGCTCCGGGGCTGGTGAGATGCGCAAGGTTAGGATCAGACTGGGTAGGCCCGATCGTCTCCATTGCCATCTCAGCGCGCGCCAGTTTCGCCAAGCCAAAGTCGAGCACTTTTACTTGCCCGCGTTCCGTGACGAAAATATTTGCCGGTTTAATATCGCGATGGATAATTCCTTTGGCGTGGGCCGCGTCCAGCGCATCCGCCAGCTGGATGCTCCAATCCACCAGCCGTTCCAGGGGCAGAGGGGAGGCCACGCGACGATCTAAAGTCTCACCGTCCAGCAGTTCCATGGCGATGAACGATTGTTGCTCTCCGCCCTCAAGCTGCACCTTCTCGACCGCATAGATCGTGCAAATATTCGGATGGTTCAGCGCCGATGCCGTGCGCGCCTCGAATAGAAAACGATCCAGAGCGTTTTGATCGCGAGAGAGCTGCGGCGGCAGAAACTTCAGCGCAACCTTGCGCCCCAGGTCGAGGTCCTGCGCCTCATAGACAATACCCATCCCGCCGCTGCCGAGCTGGCCGGTGATCCGGTAATGCGAAATGGTCTGACCGATCATGGATTGAATTTTTAGGGAAGTTCATCTTAGGGGGGATGCGGAAGGCAGTCAATCCCGACCAGTGGGGGCCAAGGGACACGGGCGCAGGGGCCAGATGGTCAATGAGTTCTATAAAAAGGATGTCAAGAAAAAAAGCCCATACCAGAGGCCGATCATGTCCCGCCCCACCTACAAGATCCAGCGCGCGATCCTCAGCGCGTCACCAACAAGAACGGCCTTGTCGATTTCGCGCGGCGGCTCGCCGATCTCGGCATCGAACTAATCTCCACCGGGGGCACCGCCAAGCTTCTGCGGTCCCACCTGAGCGGTATTGATCTGATTTCACCGCTTCATCAGCAGCGCACCCACTTGTTCGAGGAGTTGCTTCGCAACGAGCCACGCCTAATTGCTGATAGAATCTTCGGTCGCTTCGCACTCATCCTTCATTCCAGAGGCCATCATGTCCCGCACCGCCCCCAAGATCCAGCGCGCCATCCTCAGCGTCACCGACAAGACCGGCCTCGTCGATTTCGCGCGCCGGCTCGCCGACCTCGGCATCGAATTGATTTCCACCGGAGGCACCGCCAAACTTCTGCGTGACTCCCGCATCGCCGTCAAAGACATCTCCGACCTCACCGGCTTTCCAGAAATGCTCGATGGCCGTGTCAAGACGCTGCATCCCAAGGTGCATGGCGGCATCCTGCATCGGCGAGAGAATCCAGCACACACCACAGCTGTTGCGGAACACGGCATTCAGGCCATCGATATGGTCGTGGTCAATCTCTACGCCTTCGAAAAAACTGCCGCCAAGCCCGACGTCGCCTTTGAAGAACTCATCGAGAACATCGACATCGGCGGACCATCCATGATCCGCTCCGCCGCCAAGAATTTTCACGATGTCGCCGTCGTCACTTCCCCCGCCGAATACCCGGCTATCGCCGAAGAACTCGCCCGTTCCGGCGGCGGACTCTCGCTCGATACGAAATGGCGCCTCGCGCAAAAAGCTTTCGCCACCACCGCCGCGTATGATTCGGCAATCGCTTCTACACTCGAAAGAATTCCTGACATCAACACTTTTCAATTCTCGGCAGCAGAATCGTTCCCAAAAACTCTCCGCCTTTCATTCCAGAAAACGCTGGACCTACGCTACGGCGAGAACCCTCATCAAAAAGCCGCCATGTACTCTGACGGCTCTGGCGCAGGCGTGGCCAATGCTCGCCAGCTTCAGGGCAAGGAGCTTTCCTACAACAACATCGTCGACCTGCAAGCCGCCTGGGATCTGGCCCAGGAATTCGATCCGAATGAAGCCGCCGTCTGCGCCATCATCAAACACACCAATCCCGCCGGCACTGCGACGGGCAAGACGCTAGCCGAGGCCTACAGGCGGGCCTTGGAATGCGATCCGGTCTCGGCGTTCGGCGGCGTGATCGGCGTAAACTGTCCCGTCGACGCCGAAGCGGCCGACGAGATGCACAAGCTGTTTCTCGAAGTAATCGCCGCCCCCGGATTCGATGATGCTGCCAAGGCCCGCTTCGCCACCAAGAAAAATCTTCGCCTGGTCGAAGTGAACGCCGCCCCACAGAAATGGATTCTCAAAAACATCTCCGGCGGCATCCTTTTGCAAGACAACGACTCTCGGCCCTTGCAGGATATCGATCTGAAAGTCGTCACCCAGCGTGCTCCCACGCCAGAAGAGACTCGCGCACTGTTATTCGCGTGGAAAGTCTGCAAGCACGTGAGGTCCAACGCCATCGTCTACGCGCGCGATGGGCAAACGGTGGGAGTGGGCGCCGGACAGATGAGCCGTGTCGACTCCGCGAAAATCGGCGCGATGAAAGCGCAATTGCCGCTGAAAGGAACCGTCGCCGCCTCCGATGCATTTTTTCCATTTCCCGACGGCGTCGAAGAAATCGCCAAGTCCGGCGCGACGGCCATCATCCAGCCCGGAGGCTCACAGCGCGATCCCGAAGTCATCGCAACCGCCGATCGCCTGGGCCTCGCGATGCTTTTCACCGGCGTGCGCCACTTCCGCCACTAGCTGAGAAACATCTGGGAGGGGTTATCGAAGTTAGGAATTCCTTCGCGTTCCTTGGTGCTCTTCGTGGTTAAAGCCTTTACCAAACTTGACAATCAGCTCGTCACAAGTCCCCTCGGTCGCTGTACTTTCGGGCTTCGTCACAGCGTGATTTGGCTGCAGTGTTTTTTCCCAATCCCGCCCTCACCGGGTTAGAATTAAGAAACACCATCCCGGGCGGTTTTGCATCCAATGATTATGTTTTCGGGAAGTGCGCGCGGCTCCAGCAAGACCAGCAATAATAATTCCAGCCTTGTCAGGTCAAGCATGAATAGAATTCTTTCTTCCGCGTTGGTTTTATTTTTCTTGGCAGCGGCCACAGCCGCTCAGGAAGCTCCGTCTTCATCCACGCAAGCCAAACCAGCGGACTCCAAGGGCGCGCAATCTAAAGCTCAAGCGCCAGCGCGCAAGGTGGACCACTCTGCAGCCTATTACCATTACGCGCTCGCGCACATGTACGAAGAGCAGGTGACGGTTTACGGTCGCAGTGAACTTGCGAACAAAGCTCTGGAAGAGTATCGCCTGGCGATTGAAGCCGATCCCTCTTCCGAGTTTCTGACCTCCGGCCTCGCCGAACTCTACGTCAAAACCGGACGCATCCGCGACGCCGTGCTGCAGGCCCAAGACATCATCAAGCGCGATCCGAGCAATCTGGAAGCCCACAAACTGCTGGGCCGGATTTATCTGCGCTCTCTCGGAGACATGCCCGGGAATGGCAACGGCTCAGAGAATGTGCTCAAACTTGCCATTGAGCAATATGAAGAGATCGTCAAGATTGAGCCCAACAACGTCGACGATCATCTTCTGCTCGGGCGCCTCTACCGCCTGAACAACGATTTGCAAAAGGCGGAGAACGAACTCAAGACCGCCGTCAAGCTCGATCCCTCTTCCGAAGAAGCCGTCACCACGCTGGCCCTGCTTTACACCGACGAGGGCGACAGTGCGCACGCTTTGCAGGTCCTCAGTTCCGTTCCTGACACCGGCCGCTCCGCCAAGCTGTATTCGGCGCTGGGAGCCACTTACGAGCAGCGCAAGGATTACAAGAGCGCCATCGACGCCTACAAGCATGCCATCCGTCTGGATCGCGACAACCTCGATGCCATTCGCGGCCTCGCGGAGAACTTATTGAACGATGGTCAGGTGGATGCCGCGCTCGATCAATACAAAGTAATTGCCGACGCCAATCCTGAGGACGCGCAGACCTACCTCCGCATTTCAGAAATCTATCGCCGCCAGGGCAAGTACGACGAAGCGCTCGATAGCTTGAAAAAAGCTCAAGCCATGGTTCCCGATGCGCTCGAGGTTCCCTATAACATCGCGGTGGTCTACCAGGCGCAGGGCCGCTACGACGAAGCCGAGAAACTCCTGGAAGGTCTGCTGAAAAAAACCGAGAAGGGCGAAAGCAGTTATTCGCAGGCTGATCGGAATAATCGCGCGATTTTCATCGAGCGCCTGGGAATGATTTATCGCGATCAGGAAAATTATCAGGCCGCGGTTGATACCTTCCGCAAAATGATCCCGCTGGGTGACGACAATGCCCGCACCGGCTATCAGGATGTAATCGATACCTACCGCGAAGCCAAGCAGTGGCCGCAGGCGACGGCTGTCGCCAAAGAAGCCGCGCAGAAAATGCCCGCCGAC
Organism: Candidatus Acidiferrum sp.; assembly: GCA_035602195.1. Classification (GTDB taxonomy): domain Bacteria; phylum Acidobacteriota; class Terriglobia; order Terriglobales; family Acidobacteriaceae; genus Sulfotelmatobacter. The sequence goes on along the minus strand of DATNMU010000286.1, from coordinate 8,730 downwards.
CGCGAACTCCGTATGGTGCTCGACGCTCAACTCGCCGACACAGGCGATCCCGACAAGCCTCTCGCTGATGTGCGCTCAATGCTCAAGGGTACGCCCGAAGATCGCGAGGTCTACCTGCGCCTGGCCATCATGAATACGCGCCTCAAGAGCTGGAGCGAAGCCGAAGAAGCGCTAAACAAGGCCGAGCAGCTTTCTACCAAAGCAGAAGACAAAGAGTACGTCTACTTCTTGCGCGGTTCCACTTACGAGCGCGAGAAAAAATACGAGCAGGCGGAAGCCGAGTTCCGCAGAATTTTGTCGGTGAACCCGCAGAACGCAATGACCCTGAACTACCTCGGGTACATGAACGCCGACCGGGGCGTGCAATTGGAAGAGTCGTTCAACCTGATCAACCAGGCCGTAAAGTTAGAGCCCACGAACGGCGCTTATCTCGATTCTCTGGGATGGGCCTACTTCAAACTCGGCAAATATGACCTTGCCGAAGAGACGTTGAACAAAGCTACTTTGCGCATGGGTTCAGACCCCACCGTGCAGGATCACCTCGGCGACCTCTATCAGAAAACCGGCCGCCTGAAGTTGGCCGCCGCCCACTGGGAGCGCGCCGTCGAAGAGTGGAACAAAACTGTGCCCGCGGAACAGGACACGGATCTGATGGCATCCACTCAGAAAAAACTCGACGCCGCCAAAGTACGTCTGGCCAGGGAAGACGCGGACAAGCGATAGTTATGGCCTTGTGCAGAACTGCTTCGAAAGGGCGCGGCTTGGAGCCGCGCAGCTACGTTTCCCTTCGTGGTCTTCAGTTTTAGCCCCTAAGGTAGTTTTCCTAACCCGCGACCCGTTACTAACTAACAGCTGCTTCCTGTTAAACTTCCAACATGCTGGCCGCCTACGCGGTGCAGGTGGAACAATCCCGCGGACGCCGCTTCCCTGAGCCGCCACATCCCTATCGCAACGACTTCCAGCGCGACCGCGATCGCGTCATCCACGCCCGCGCCTTTCGCCGCCTCGAAGATAAGACCCAGGTATTTACCCGCCGCTACTCCGACCATTTCCGCAACCGCCTCACTCATACTATCGAAGTGGCGCAGATCACGCGCACCGTTGCCGGAGCACTTTCCTTAAATGTGGATCTCGCCGAAGCGCTCGCTCTGGTACACGATCTTGGCCATCCTCCATTCGGCCACGCCGGCGAAAAAGCGCTCGACGCCGCCATGCGCGCTCATGGCCTTTACTTCGACCACAACCTGCACGCGTTGCGAATCGTCGAAGATTTCGAACAGCGCTACGCCGCCTTTCCCGGCCTGAATCTGACCTTTGAAGTTCGCGAAGGCATCATCAAGCATTCGCGAGATTACGACGCCTCAGAACATCCGGAACTGGCCGAATATCTGCTCGACCAGCGCCCCCCGCTCGAAGCCCAGCTCATCGACGTAACCGACGAAATCGGTTACAACACCGCCGACCTCGACGACGGCTACGAAGCCCATCTGCTAACTCTCGATCAAATGCGCGCGGGAATTCCTGTCTTCGACCGTTTCTTCCGCGAAGTCGAGCGTGCTTATCCCAAAGCTCCAGATAAGTTGAAGTTCAACGAAGCGATCAAGGGCGTCTTTAACCGTCTGGCAGACGATCTAATCACCAGCACTCAGAAGCAGGTGGAGAAGGCTGGAATCGAAACACTATCCGACATCCGAGCGAGCCAGGAGCGGCTGGCCACTCTCAGTCCTGAGGTCGAATGCGAGCGCAAGCAGATCAAAGAGTTTCTCTACGAAAATCTCTATTACAGCCCCTCGCTGGCCGATGAAAAAGAGGGTGCCGAGAGCATCGTCACCGAGCTTTTCGATTTCTGGATGAAGAACCCCTCCGCCCTGCCCCATTACTATCAGGAGAAAGCCGACCAGGAATCCCTGCCGCGCGTGGTTTGCGATTATATCGCGGGCATGACCGACCACTTCATCATCGAGCAGCATGAAAAACATTGCGGCGGAATGTAAGCGGGATGGAAATAGAAGCCCGATAGAAATAGAAAATGAGCGGTTCTACCCCCCAGTTTAATTCTCCAGAGGTCCGGCGGTCTTCCTAGTTTCAGCAAAAGCTTGCACACTTAGTGGTCGTCTGCCACCCAGGCGTCGCAAAACCAACGCAACTCCCACACTAACGAGTAGATCCTCACCCCAAGCCATTGTTAGAAAACTGTCCGCCCGACTCCCCCCCGCACGCAGTTTTTATATCAGGTTTCCCAAAATTACCCTGCTTCTTGCACCCTGGACCTATCGACGTGCCAGCGGGGGGGTTACAATGTCTATGGTTATCAAGGTGTTAGATATTCAACCCGAAAGCTGGTTTTTGGCATCTGACATGTAATACAAGACGTAGGCGCCGGGAAGAATGCGGTGCCTACGTCTTGGCTTTTCGGGTGTGCGTCGCGTCAGCGCATACCGGCTAGTAGGGGACGCAATTAAAACACGTAACACGCCCGTTTTGGCGTGCTGGAGTGGAGCCCCCAAACCGCTCCCCCAAACCTGGAGGAAGTTTCTTATGAACAACCGCATTCTAGTTACACTGCCTCTGGCCGCAATGCTGGCGTTCCCAGCCTTCGCCCAGACTTCGTCTACCCAGACTCAGGATCAATCCAACCCGCCAGCGGCCACAAGCCAGTCGACTGATACCGCTACCGGCAAGCAGCCTCTTCAAGCTCCCGCCCGCGAAGGTTTCTGGGGCCGCGTGAATCCGTTTGCCCGCAAGAACTACGTGAAGCGGCAGACCGAGCCCATCCGCGACCGCATCAATGAACTCGACGATCTGACTGCAGCTAACGGTAAGGCGATCAAAGACACAGACTCGCGCGCCCAGGCTGGAATCAAACTGGCCTCCGATAAGGCCAATGAAGCCGACCAGCATGCCATCGATGCCGGCAACAAGGCCACCGTGGCTCAACAGAGCGCCCAGCAGGCCAGCACTCGCATCCAGACGGTAGAAACCGTCGTCAGCAACATCGACCAGTACAAGGCCTCCAATCAGACCGAAATTCGCTTCAAGCCCGGCCAGACCATGCTGAGCAAGAACGCGAAAGATGCTCTGGACGAAATGGCCAATACCGTGAAAGGTCAGCGCGGCTACATCATTGAAGTGCAAGGTTTCTCATCCGGCAAAGGCCAGACTGCGATCTCCAACTCGCAAAAGATGGCGGAGTCCGTGGTCCGTTACATGGTCCTCAACCACGAGATTCCGGTCTATCGCATTTACCTAGTAGGCATGGGCAATGCCCCGGTCGCCGGTGACGAAGAGAACGGAAAGACCAAGCACATCAGCGGTGGGCGCGTGGAAATCAGCCTGTTGAAGAACGACCTGGAGCAACTCTCCAGCAACTCTTCAGCTCCGTCCACCTCTACCGATCAGCAACAGCAACCGAAATAGTTCTTATCAGTTTGGGACTACGGGCGCCTCGCCCAAAAGTCCCTCCCCCAGAAAAAGCCCTTCGCGTAAGCGAGGGGCTTTTTCGTGCCTGATCGTGCTTAGGAATGGATTGAATCACGGTAGACTTCGTTGCCGTCGCGGATAACGCGTTTCGCTTACCCAGGATGATGGTGGAAGTGCAGCAGTAACATGTGAGTTATAAAACCAACCACAAACCAGGCAGCCGCTTCTAGGATTCGTTTGAACGTTGAGGTCATGAGGAGAGAATACCTCCCGCCACGCATCTCTGTCAGTTGAGCGAAGTGAAGACTCAGGTGCGGCTCATGTCCGGTAGGCTCCCGGCTTAATGCCGAGATGATCCAGCTTTGACTGGAGCGTGGTGCGTTTCAATCCGAGCCGCGCGGCTGCTCCTTCCGGCCCGCCCAGCCGGCCCCGGCAGTCCCGCAGGGCTTTAAGAATGCGTTCCCGCTCTTTCTCGCGAAGAGTATCACCACCGCTGGTCGGTTCAACCGGGTTTTGCAATTCCGCAATGGTCGAATGGAGCACCGAACCCTGGGTCAGAATGACCGAGCGTTCCACGAAGTTCTCTAGTTCCCTGATGTTGCCCGGCCACGGCCAGCGTACCAGCAATTCCATGGTCTTTGCCGGAATGCTGGTGATGGATTTTTTCATTTGCGCCGCGAACTTGCGAACGAAGTGTTCGATCAACGGCCGGATGTCCTCGCGCCGCTCGCGCAACGGCGGTATCAGAATCGGGAACACATTGAGGCGATAATACAGATCGCTGCGGAACTCACGCTCCTTTACGCTCTGCAGCAGATCCCGGTTGGTAGCCGCGAGCAGGCGAAAGTTGACCTTCAGCGTCTGCGTACCGCCCAGCCGTTCGAACTCCTGATCCTGCAGTACGCGCAATAGCTTGGGTTGCAGGCTCAGCGGGATTTCTCCGATTTCGTCCAGAAAAAGCGTTCCCCGGTCTGCCAACTCCAATCGCCCAAGTTTTCTGGCCACCGCGCCGGTGAATGCTCCTCTCTCGTGCCCGAACAACTCGCTTTCCAGCAGTCCTGAAGGAATAGCTGCACAGTTCAGCTTGATGAAGCTGTTGGCTTGCCGGCCGCTGAGGCGGTGAACAGCTCGCGCCATCAATTCCTTTCCGGTACCGGTTTCGCCTAGCAGCAGCACCGTTGCGTCGCTGGGAGCGACCTTGGCCACTTTCTTCATCACCGCTTTCACCGCGTCGCTGCGGCCAATAATCTCTCCAAATCCCATCTCCGCATCGATCGTTTCTTCCAGGTAGAGCTTTTCCTCCGAGAGCTTCTCTTTCGCCTGCTCAAGTTCCGTCGTAACTTCGCACAGTTGGCGCACGTTCTCGCGCAGCGCCTCTTCCGCCTTCAGGCGTGCCGCTTCCAACTTTGAGGAGGCGGTTACGTCCCTCTGGATCCCCCAGGTGTGCACCAGCATTCCGTTTTCCACCGTGCCGATCATACTGTTGAGAAATATCTTGGGATTGCCGTGAATGTCGACTTCGTGGGATTCCCGATCCATCACCCGAAAGCCGGAGCGGATGAACTCCCGTGTAAGCTCGATGTTGCGGGGATCGTCAGGCACTACCATTTCCGTCAAGCGCCTGCCCAGAAGCTCCCGTCCCGACTTAAAGCCGTACATCGCGGCCATGGCGTCGTTGCACTCCGCCACGTAGTGGTCATAGAGAATGTGATGAATCAGTTCGTCCTCTGGCAGGTTAATCGGAAGAGGGGCATCCAGGTCCTCCCGGAAAATGCCCTCGGAACTTTGAGACACGAACATGCGGTAGCTCTCTTCACTCCGCCGCAACGCTTCCCCCGACCGCTTCCGCTCGGTAACGTCGTGCATCACCACGGCGACTCGTTCTACGCCAGTAGAGCCTTCGATAGGGAAGTACGACACCAATAAGTCTCTCTCCCCCAGAATGGGATATTTTTGTTTCTTCTCGTAATGCACTACGTGGCCCTGGAAACATTCATCGAGCTTTTGCTTCATCAGCGCCAAAACTGTTTCGGTAGTTCCTTCCGAACGCAGCTGCTCCAGAACACTGCGCCCGATGATTTCGTTGCTTTCCATCTTCCGATACTTCAGAAACGCGCGGTTGGCGATCAAATAGCGATAATCGCGGTCGAGAACCACGATCATTTCTTCCAGCCCTTCCACCACTCTCTCGTGTTCTTTCAACCTTTGTTGCTCCGCCTTGCGCTCCGTGATGTCCTGCAGGATGCACGCAATTCGGTCCACGCCTGCCGGACCTTCAATGGGGAAATAGGAAGCGAGCAAGTCTCTTGCGCCGCCGATGGGATAGTCATATCGCAATTCATACTGCACCACCTTCCCCCGGAAACATTCGTCCATCTTGGGCTTGATAACGGCTTCAAAGGTCTTGGGGTCCACTATTTCTGCGACAGTACGCCCGATTGCCTCTTCTCTGGATAACCTTCGGTGGTGCAGGAAGGCACGGTTTGCAATCACATAGCGGTATTCCCGATCAACCACTACAATCCTTTCTTCCAGGCCTTCTACCACTCTCTCGTACTCCCGCAGTCTTTCCTCGGCCTGCTTGCGTTCGGTAATGTCTCGTGCGACAACAACAACGTAGCCCCGCTCAAGTTGCACCCGGGTCAGATTAAGTTCGACCGGAAAAGTCGTCCCGTCCTTCCGCCGGTGGCGACCCTCCATCACGACCGACCCCGTCGTCTTCAACTGTTCAGAAACCTTTGCGGCGGAAATTTGGGTAATTTGCGGATCGATATCGAAAACCCGGAGTGAGACCAGTTCTTCACGGCTGTACCCAAGCTGGGCACAGGCTTTCTGGTTGGCGTCGAGAAAGCGAAGAGTTTGTGGGTCCACCACCGCAATGGAATCGTTGCTTCGGTCAACCAGGGTTCGGAACAGCTTGAGTTCCCGGATCGTGCTCTCGCTTTCGCGCACCTTGCGCAGCAGATCCTCGTTGGCTTTGCGCAACAATTCCTGAGCGCGCTTTTGCTCGGTGACATCACGCGCCATGCCGCGCACAATCGGAGACTCCACGCCTTCTGTGCGCAATGTGTTGTGATACTCCCAGATCCGCCGCTCTCCCGAGCGGGTCATCACCGCCATGAAGCCGCTCGCTTCGCCCACGCGCTCGATTCGATCCAGATATTCGTCGAACTCGCTGCGAAACTCGGGCGCGATCAGCTCCCGCATCGGAATCCGCAATACCTCTTCAACCGTATAACCCAGCACCCGAGCCGGCGCCGGATTCACCGACAGCAGCCAGCCTTCAAGATCGTGGATGCAAAGCAAATCCTGGCTGTGCTCCACCAGATCCTGAAGCCAATCTTCATTGTCTTGAAAAGCTTGCCGGATAGGAATAACTTCGGCATGCTTCCCCTGAAGGGGTCGACTATTCTCTGTTCCAGGGTGCAAATCCATGGCTACTCCCTAGTGGTCTGAGTTAACCCGTCCTGCGGATTCCTCTCCCCCGGCGATGACTTACCAGAGAAATTGAGGGCGGTACAAAAGGCTTTGCCCCCAATTGCGGCGAAGTGTAGCAGAACTTAACTGTGTGCGCTAGCGCACTTTCGAGCCATGCCGGGCACTGTCAATACAGTTCTCTCCTCCAAGGCGTTTCTGCCAAGTGTTTTTTTTGTGCGCGGAGGAAACTTTGCACGGTTTTTTAGATTGAGAAGACGAACCTGCTGTGGAAATTCTGGCAACTATCCGGTTGAAGACAAAGCAATCGCTGTGCCACAATAACCTCGCTTGCTTGAGGGGGCAAGTCGAGCGTCTCAGGTTTATCCCGAGATGTTTGAGAAAGGTCATCCCCAGTTCTTCTTGCCGCACAGCGGCATAGCGTTTGGGGACTTGTCACAAAATGCTATCGGAACGGACTCACCCTCTTGAAAGTGCCATTACGATTTTTCTTTTGGCGGAAAACCGCCTGCTGCGCGAAGCTCTGATCCGTGTGCTCTCCAAGAAAGACGATATCCATATTGTCGGTAGTGGATCGTACTCGCCGCAAGTCCTTCCACAAGTTCTCCATGCCGCTCCTCAGGTGCTAGTCATCGATTCTGTTTCGAGGGCCCTCTGGCAGAACGGAATCATGCGCCGTTTGCTGGATTCCAAACCGCAGATCAAAGTCCTGATGATTAGCATGGAGGCCGACGAAGGCGTTTTTCTGCGTATGGTGCAGGAAGGCGTGCTGGGATATGTTCTGAGCGATGCCTCTGCCGCCGACGTATGGCGTGCTATCCGATGTGTGGCCGCCGGCGAAGCTGTCTGCCCCCCTTCCTTGTCGTCCGCGCTATTCCGTTTTGTCGCCGCGCAAAACAGTATCGCCGGGATACGCCTGCAGAGAGGCCAGGACTTCAGTCCCCGCCAGCTGCAACTGGCCCAGTTGATTCGCCAGGGCCTTTCCAACAAAGAACTCGCGGCCCAGTTGAATCTTTCCGAGCAGACCGTGAAGAACCATGTGCATCGCATGTTGCGCAAGGTCGGAGCACCGGACCGCGCCACCATGGCGGAATTGGCGGTACGCTCCAACATCAACTAGCTGTTACGGGTTTGACCCGACTGCGCACGCGCACTAAACTCATTGCTCAGCGGGGTTCTTATGAAACGTATCGCGTGGCTGCTTCTCTTCTTCTGTTTCTCGATTGCCATCACTCTGGAAGCGAGCCGTGGTACAGCCTTTGCCGACGATGACGATCATTCCCATCAGCACCACGAAGATCTAACCTCAGCGCAGTTAGGCACCGTCAGTTTTCCAGTTTCCTGCGCCCCCTCAGTGCAAAAGCCCTTCGAGCGCGGCGTCGCTCTGCTCCATTCGTTCTGGTATGAAGAAGCCGAAAAGGAATTCCAGCAGATCGCAACTGACGATCCGCACTGCGTCATGGCGCATTGGGGCATCGCCATGAGCCTGTGGCATCAACTCTGGAACCATCCCGACGCGAAGGTCATTCAGCGCGGTCTCGACGAAGTTCACCAAGCGAAGACTACCGACGGTCCCACCGCTCCCCGTGAAAAAGCCTACATCGCCGCCATCGCCTCTTTTTACAATGATTCCAAGAAACTGAACTACGAGGCGCGCGCCACGGCCTATTCGGGCGCTATGAAGAAGGTCTACGAATCCTATCCCGACGATCACGAAGCCGCAGTCTTCTATGCGCTCTCCCTGCTCGCCTCCGAACCGCATGACGACGCCACCTTCGCCAATCGAAAACAGGCCGCCGCAATTCTGGAAAAATTATTCGCTACCGAGCCCGACCATCCCGGCGTCGCCCACTATCTGATTCACAGTTACGACAA
>DATNMU010000285.1:0-3521 GCA_035602195.1 Candidatus Acidiferrum sp. | reverse complement strand
ACTACCCCGCAGCCCGTTTGACCCATGTTTTCTCCCGCCTGTAAGATCAAACTTCATCAGCATCAGCGATCTCACACGTCCACAAGGCTCGTGATCCACCCCGTGACCCTCTGTGTCCCCTGTGGTAAAGATTTTTCGCTGATAGCTGACTGCTGATAGCCGACACCCAATCCCGAACCCATGCCCCACGAACTGCCAAAATCCTACGAACCCGGCGCCATCGAAACCCGCTGGGCCGATTATTGGATCAAAGAAAAACTTTTCTCCGTCCCCACTCCACCCCAGGGCGAGACGCGTCCAGTATTCACCCTGCTGCTCCCGCCGCCGAACGTAACCGGCCGCCTGCATATGGGCCACATGCTCAACCAGACGCAAATGGACATCGTCGTCCGCTGGCATCGCATGCGCGGCTTCATCACCCTCTGGCTTCCCGGCACCGACCACGCCGGCATCGCCACCCAAATGATGGTCGAGCGCGACCTCGCCAAAGAAGGCAAGAAGCGCCGCGACCTGGGCCGCGAAAAATTTATCGAGCGCGTCTGGGAATGGAAAAAACTTTACGGCGGCGCCATCCTCGACCAGATGAAGCGCCTCGGCGCCTCCGTCGACTGGGACCGCGAATATTTCACCATGGACGAAAATCTTTCCCGCGCCGTGCGTGAAGTCTTCGTCCGCCTCTATGAAGAAGGTTTGATCTACCGCGGTAAGTACATCGTCAACTGGTGCCCGCGCTGCGAAACCGCCATCTCCGATCTCGAAGTGAAGCACGAAGAAGTCGCCGGAAAATTGTGGGAGATCCGCTATCCCGTCATCGGCGGCTCTTCGTCAGAAACGCCCGAATTCATCACCGTGGCCACCACACGCCCCGAAACCATGCTGGGTGATACGGCCATCGCCGTAAACGCGAAAGACGAGCGCTACACGCATCTCCACGGCAAGAAAGTTTTACTGCCGCTGATGAATCGCGAGATCCCTATCATCACCGACGAACTCGCGCAGCCAGAGTTCGGCACCGGCGCGGTGAAAGTAACTCCGGCCCATGATCCCAACGATTTCCAGGCCGGCAAGCGCCACAATCTGCCGCAGATCGACGTGATGGACGAGCACGCGCACATGAACCAGAACGCCGGCCCCTACGCTGGACTCGACCGCTACGAAGCTCGCAAGCGGATTCTCGCCGACCTGCAGGCGCACGGCTTCCTCGTCGGCGAAAAAGATCACACTCTTGCTCTCGGCAAGTGCGAGCGCTGCGGAACGGTGGTCGAGCCGCGCCTCTCTGAGCAGTGGTTCATCAAAATCAAGCCCCTCGCCGATCGCGCCATCGAGGCCGTCGAAAACGGCGAGATCACCATCGTCCCCGAAAATTACCGCCAGATTTATCTCAACTGGATGAACAACATCTACGACTGGTGCATCTCTCGCCAGTTGTGGTGGGGCCACCGCATTCCCGCCTGGACTTGCGACAATTGCAAAGAAGTAATCGTCGCCCGCGAAGCTCCGGCGAAATGCTCGAAATGCGGCAGCATAAAACTAGAACAGGTCTCTGATGTCCTCGACACCTGGTTTTCGTCGGGCCTGCTTCCGTTCACGACCTTAGGCTGGCCGGAAAAAACTCGTGATCTGGACGTTTTCTATCCCAACACACTGATGATCACCGGCTTCGACATTCTTTTTTTCTGGCTGGCGCGCATGATCATGTTTGGCTGCCACTTCATGCAGGGTCACGAACAAGATTCGCTGATCAAGAAGGCTACGGCAGAAGCGGAACACGAAACCGGCGCCCAGAGCGACGACAGCGTGCCCTTCCGCCATGTTTACATCCACGCCCTGGTGCGCGATGCCGATCGACAGAAAATGTCGAAGACCAAAGGCAATGTGATCGATCCGCTCGAAATCATAGAGCGCTTCGGCACCGACGCGACCCGCTTCACCTTGGCCGCCATGGCCGCACCCGGCACCGACATCGCCTTCAGCGAGAGCCGCACCGAAGGCTACCGCGCCTTTGCCAACAAAATCTGGAACGCCGCCCGCTTCATGTTCATGAACGTGGACCGAATTGGCTTCATGTGGGGACAGCCGCCCTCGGCTGTCCAGCCGGGACAAAGTCCCGGCAGCTCTCGCCCGGGCATCGACCGCTTCCAGGCCCACACCCTCGACGACCGCTGGATTCTTTCGCGATTCAACGCAGTTGCGGCTGAAGTCAATGCATCCCTGAGCACAGATTTTGGCCTTTATCGTTTCGATAACGCTGCAAACAGCATCTACGACTTCTTTTGGGGCCAGTTTTGTGACTGGTATCTCGAATTGATAAAGCCAAGGCTGATGTCGTCGGATACCCAAGAAGCTGAAATTGCTTGCGGGAATCTGAGCGCACTTTTCGAGGCAGCACTTCGCCTGTTGCATCCTTTCATGCCCTTTATCACCGAGGAAATCTGGCAGGCCCTGTACGAAGGAAATCCTCCAGTGAAGTCCATTGCGCTAGCACCGTTTCCACTACCGGACGGAAGCCAGACTAATCTCACCGCCGAAACTGAAATGGCCATCCTTCAAGATCTCATCGTGAACATCAGAAACGTCCGCGCCGAACTCAAAGTCGAACCCAAAGTAAAAGTCCCCGTCGAAATTTTCGCGCCGGAGACCGCAATCCGCGCCATGGTCAACCAAAATCAAGGCGCAATCGAGCGCCTCGCCAACGCCGAGAAAATCTCCTTCGTGGAATCCTCGCTTGCCAATCGTGCGGGCGCGCGCAGCACCGCCCGTTTCGACGTTCACCTAATCTATGAAAGGAAGATCGACATCGCCGCCGAATGCGAGCGCCTGAAAAAAGACCTCGAGAAACTGGAAAAAGAATTTGCCAACAACCAGCGGCAACTCAGCAACGAACAATTTCTGGCGAAAGCGCCCGAGAAAGTCGTCGAAGGCCTGCGCCGTCGCGAGAAGGAACTCATCGCCCTAATTGATAAAATAAAAAAACAGCTCGAAGGTCTCAATGGCTCCGGTCCCAGCAATACAAACTGAGATCTAGCAGCCAACGACCAACGACCAACGACAAACGACCGTCTTATGGACTTCAACAGCCGCCGCATCACCGCCATCATCGAGAACGCCCTGCTCGAAGACCGCGCCACCAGCGACGCCACCAGCTACGCCTGCATCGAGGCCAATCAGCGCGCCTCTGCCACCATCCTTGCCAAGCAGGATTGCATTCTCGCCGGTATCGGCTGCGTCGGCCGCATCTTCGACGTCTACGCCGCCCTCGATGGCGCCGTCACTTCGCACTACGAAGTCACTACTCACCACGAAATATTTGACGGTGTGCGCTTGCACAAGGGGCAATCAATCGCAGTACTCCAGCACAACGCCCGCGTGATCCTTTCCTGCGAGCGCGTGATCCTGAATTTTCTGCAGCGCATGAGCGGCATCGCCACCCTTACCCGCAAATTTGTCGACGCCGTCTCCGGCACCAAAGCCCGCATTCTCGACACGCGCAAAACCGCTCCCGGCCTGCGAGTTATCGACAA
>DATNMU010000284.1:0-41183 GCA_035602195.1 Candidatus Acidiferrum sp. | reverse complement strand
GGGGCGATTCCGACGCTGCTGAATCCTACGTATCGGGAGCGGGAAGTCCGCTGTCAATTGGCGAATTCTGGCGCAGTGTTGTTGATTACCGATCGGTGCAACATTGACGGAGTCGATCTGGCTGGATTGCCGAATTTGCGAAGAACTTATTGCACGCGCGAACAGGGAAGCGGGGCTGAGGTTTTTTCTGATCTGCTGAAACGGGCGAGTGCGACTTTGCCGTTGCCCGGTGTTTCGTCGCAGAAAACTCTGGCGGCGCTGCCTTATTCGAGCGGCACGACCGGGCTGCCGAAGGGCGTGATGCTTTCGCATCACAATCTGGTGGCGAATGTTTATCAGTTACTGGGGCCGGGGGCGGTGAGGATTTGTGCGGCCGACAACATTCTTTGTTTTTTGCCGCTGTATCACATTTACGGACTGAACGTGATTGCGAATCCTGCGCTGATGATGGGCGCGACGGTGGTGCTGATGCCACGGTTCAACGTCGCCCAGGTGGCGTCGCTGATCATCGAGGAGGAGATAACGATGATGCCGCTGGTGCCGCCGGCAATGAATGCGCTGTGCCTGGCGGCGGAAGCCGGCCAGTTTCCGAAGAATCACAAGCTGCACTGGGTGAAATCTGGAGCGGCACCGCTGGCTCCGGAGCTACCGCGAAGATTCACCGCGCTGACTGGCGTTCTGGTGCGCCAGGGCTATGGCATGACAGAAGCTTCGCCCGTGACGCACGCGGGCTATCTTGAGCCCGAACTTTACCATCCGGATTCGATTGGCCATCCGCTGGTGCAGACAGAATGCAAAGTGATTGGACAGGAATTGGCGGCGTCCGGGGAAAGTGCGGCGGAGGTTGCGGCCGGCCAGCCGGGTGAGTTGGTGATGCGCGGTCCGCAGTTCATGCTGGGTTACTGGAAAGAGCCGGACGCGACTGCGGCGGTATTGCGCGACGGTTGGTACTGGTCGGGTGATATTGTTACGCGCGATGCGGAAGGATTTTTCCGGGTCGTCGATCGTCGTAAGGAAATGATCAAGTACAAAGGATTTCCTGTGGCGCCGGCTGAGGTGGAGGCAGTGCTGCTGGAACATCCGGCGGTACGGGAGTGCGGAGTGGTGGGGCGTCCGGATGTGGCGGCGGGAGAAATTCCGGTGGCATTCGTCGCGCTGCGCGATGGGTTTGCGCCCTGCAAGAAAATGGAGGACGAACTGAGCGGCTTCGTCGCGGAACGGCTGACGCGATATAAACAGCCGCGGGAAGTTCATTTCGTTGACGTTGTTCCCAAGACAGCCTCGGGAAAAATTCTGCGCCGCGAGCTGCGAGAATTGATTCGGTGAAACTGCACGATTCCCAGAAGTGACACGCAATTGACAATTCGCTGACAAATCCCTGACAACTGAATCTTCCGGTGATCCCACACTACCCCCCGCAGCGCAATTGTGGTGCGACTTTCTTCGCTGTTCCACCAACTACGGCGCACTTCTGGAGGATCACCATGAAAGTCTTTGCAAAGGTCCGGGCAGGCGTGGGAATTGTTTTTCTAGCCGCCGCTTGTTGCCTATCCAGCTATGGGCAGAGTAGCTTCAACAGCTCAGGCGCGATCTCTGTGGTTGCGTCCACGGTTCCAGCCAATGGAGATGTGAATCCCTATGGACTGGTGCGGGTGGCAAGGAGCTCAGGCGCGCTGGTGAAAGGGAACCTTTTGGTAAGCAATTTCAACAATAGCGCCAATCTTCAAGGTACTGGCACCACCATCGTGCAAATTTCGCCAGAGGGCGTGGTCACTTTGTTTGCCCAGCTCGATGCCAATAATTTGCCGGGGCCGTGTCCAGGCGGAATTGGTTTGACCACGGCGTTAGCAGTGCTGCGAAGCGGATGGGTGATTGTTGGCAGTTTGCCCACTACCGATGGAACTTCGGCGACGGCGGAAGCCGGCTGTTTGCTGGTCCTGGATAACGAGGGAAAAGTTGTCGAGACTTTTTTTGGTTCATTGATCAACGGGCCCTGGGATATGACGGCCCTGGACTCCGGAAGCAGCGCGGATTTATTCGTCACCAACGTTTTGAATGGAACCGTGGCTGGCGGAGGGAAAGTTGTGGACAGGGGAACGGTGACCAGGCTGACGCTGACTCATTTGTTTACTGCGATGCCCAGCTTGGAGTCGATCACCGTGATCGGCTCGGGTTTTGCGGAGCGAACCGATCCGGCGGCGCTGGTAATTGGGCCAACTGGAGTGGGACTTAATCCTGCCGCGGAGGTGCTTTATGTGGCGGACAGCCTGCACAATCGCATCGTGGCAATTTCTGATCCTGTGTCTCGCCTCACTTCTGCCGGAGTCGGCGAGACGGTGACGCGGGGTGGCGCCCTTAACGATCCTCTGGGGCTTACGGTTGCGCCGGGGGGCAACATTCTGACAGTGAATGGAAATAATGGCTTGCTGGTTGAGACCACGCCCAACGGCCAGCAGATTAAAACGAAACTCCTGGATAGCAGCGGGTCGCCCCCTGGGGCAGGCGCTCTGTTTGGATTGGTGGAAGCGCCGGGAGGGGAACTGTACTACGTGGATGATGCGACCAATACACTGAACTTGTTCAAGTGAAGTGAGGGGGAGCGCGCTTGGGAGAACCTCGGGTGCGCTCCGTTCATTTTTGCAGGCAGATCGCGGTGAAAGAAAAATTTAACGTTGTTTTATTGTTGGCAATTCGCCGATGCGGTTCGCGCCAACGGGCAAATTTAGGAATCCGTTTCAGGTTATCGTTTTTTCGCGTTCTCTGCATTTGCGTTGTTCCGCGGTTCGACTTCCTGTAGTATCTCTGCCTCATGTTCCGAATTCTGCTGCTGTTCGTGCGCCGGTTGTGGCTGCCGCTGGTGACGTTTGCCGCCTTCAGCCTGATGTGCGTGCTGGTGTACCGGCGGCTGGAGGGACTGCGCTGGCAGGATGCGCTGTTCTGGATGATTCAGCCGCATGCCATCGATCCGAATCGGGTGCGAAATGCGACCAAGCTGTTCTCGATTTTCGTGTACGCTGGCGTGTTTGCATTTCAGATCTGGGTGGCGGAACGAGTGGCGGTCACGATCTTCAAGCGACAGGGAGTGGAGGCCTGGAGAACTATGGTGAACGACGTCAGCATTGAAAAAATTCGCGATCACTTTATTATCTGCGGTTACGGGCAGGTGGGGCGCACGGTGGTAGACCAACTGAATCGCCTAAAAATTCCGTTTGTCCTGATCGAGACGAACGAAGGTTTGTGCCGTGAGCTGCTGAAGGAAAAGGTGCTGAGCATTCAGGGCGACGCCAAGCGGCATGATGTGCTGCAGTCGGCGGGCATTGAACGGGCGCGCGGGGTCTGCATTGTGATCGATAATGACGCCGACAATCTTTACATTACGGTTACCGCGAAGGCGCTCAACCCGAAGGCGCGGATCATCACGCGAGCCGGGCAGTCCCGATACGCGCAGGCCATGCGCAATTCGGGTGCGGACGAGGTAATCATTCCGGAATACGAGGGCGGCCTGATGACTGGGCGAATGATTGCCAAGTTTTATCCGGACGCGGAATCACGTCTGGTGTAAGTAACTTCTGCTCTGAGTAACTTCTGTTTAACCACAAAGGACACGAAGGTGCACAAAGGGAATCCTGTCGTGGTTGGATTTCTTTGACTAAAAACCACGGAACTTTTTCGGCGGCTTTTCGTAAATCATGACAGGACGCGGCGGTCAGGATCTCGCGCCCGAATGAGGAGGCTTTATGGACGGGAACTTTGTTGGGTTGGCGGCGGTGGTCATGATCTTCGGAATCCCCATGGCGGCGATGTACACCTTTTTCCGCGTACGCAAGCTGCGCAGCGAGGAGCGGTTGGCGGCGATTGCGCGCGGCGTGGATGTTCCCATGCAACCGGAACTCTCGGAGGCGGCGCGTTCGCGACGGTCGGGAATTTTGCTGGTAGCCGGCGCGCTCGGATACATTGTGACTTTTATCCTGATCGGGCGGGTTGAGCCAGATGCTGCGATAGCCGCGACTTTTGGTGTGATTCCGCTCGCTATTGGGCTGGGCTTTTTTGTGGATCACGTGTTGATTCGCCGGGATGCCAGAGTGCATTGAGAGAAATCATTCTTGCGCATGGAGTGGGAGATCTCACGCGACGAACGTATTCTCCCACTATGCGACGTCATTTTTCCGTCAGGAGTTTGTACTGCGAATCGGTTAGCGGAACGACGCTGAGTCGGCCTTGCCGCACCAGGGGAGAGTCGGCAAACAGTTTGTTCGCCTTGATCTCAGCCAGCGTCACGGTTCTGGCCAGCGGCTTACCGGCTTTGATTTTTACTTGCGGGTTCTTTGGATCGTCAGTCTCCACCGAAACAACCGTCGCAGTGCCAACGGCGCTCTTTTCGTCGCCAGTGTGATAGATGACGAGCAGCTCTCCCGGCTTCATGCCGCGGAGATTCTTGACGGCCGTGGGATTGGTGACGCCATCCCATATCGTGGATTTCTCACGTTGCAGATCGGCGAACGAATAAACCGTGGGTTCGGTCTTGAGTAGATAGGGCATAAATAAATTTTAGACGCTGCACCGAAGTAGAGAGCTATTGCGGCTTGGCATTTGGATCTTGCGGCTTGTCGTTTTTCTGCTCGTTCTTTTGTTCGTCGGGGTGCTCCTGATAAATCGAGTACTGACCCTGCGGACGCTTTAATTTGACGGTAAATTCCATCTTTCCCTGATTGATGTTGTAGTCCTCGCCGAAGGTCTGAAATCCGGAAGCCAGCACTTGAACCCGCAGCTTGCCGTAAGGAATGCCGTCGAAGCTCGTCTTGCCATCGGCGTCGGTTTTGAGTTCGAGTCCCCCGCGTTCCTGTTTACCATGCGTGCTTACGGGATGCATGATTACTGCGGCATTGCGAATGGGCTTGCCATTGTCTTCTTTGAGAACAATAAAATTCAGGATTGCGGTAGGCTCTTCATCTTTGTCGCGCTGCGCAACCGCTTCGCCGAGAAGCGCGAGGGTTGAGAGTAGTCCCACGATCATCCACATGGTTACGCGTGCCATTTTCATATGAGAACATTCTAGCGACTACGAGTGGCGCGGGAAAGAAAGAAGTTGATGCTGAGGCGGATTAGTTTTTTCCAGCCGAGCGCTTGCGTTCCGTGCCACCCGCTGAAGCCAGTTCCATGAGATCGCTGGCGACGCGGGCGGTGTTGTGGCGCGCGACGCCGGCTTCTTCCAGATAGTCCCCCAGCACCGGAATCACTCCCAGAGCTTCGATGGCTTCGAGGTCGGCCACGATCTGGCATGCGCCTTCGAGGGCATATTTAGCTTTGAGGTCGTCGGAAACTGGCGTGCGATTGATCAGGGCGTAATCGAAGAGCTGTTGCTGGGCGTGGCGATTCAGGGCGCGGATATGATCGGCGGCGGTCAAGCCGAGGCTTTCGTTGGCTTGAGTCATCAAATTGCAGATGTAAACCTTGGTGGCGGGTGAGTTCACAATGGCGTCGGAGATTCCATGCACCAGCAAGTTGGGGATAAGGCTGGTAAAGAGCGATCCCGGGCCGATGCTAATGATGTCGGCTCGGGCGATGGCGTCGAGGGTTTGGGGCAAAGGATCGACATTGGGGGGAACCAGAAAAAGTTCCTGGATGCGAACTTTGCTGGCAGTGATTTTGGTTTCGCCGCGGACGCGGGTACCGTCCTCCATTAAAGCTTCGAGCTCGATGTTGGAAGTGGTGGCCGGGTGAATGTGGCCGCGTGTGACCAGAATTTCAGAAGAGAGGCGGACGGCTTCGGAGAAATCTTTTGTGATGTCGGTCAGCGCCGCCAGAAAAAGATTGCCGAAGCTGTGGCCTTCAAGGCCGGAGCCTTTGGCGAAGCGATGACGGAAAAGTTGAGAGAGCAGAGCTTCGTCCTCGCTGAGGGCCACGATGCAGTTGCGGATATCCCCAGGCGGAAGCATGTTCAGCTCTTTGCGCAGGCGACCGCTGGAGCCGCCGTCGTCGCTGACCGTGACCACGGCACATAGATCACGGATGACGGGCGAACTGATGGGAGCCGAAATCATTTCCGAAGGAGTAAGAGCGAAGCGCTTGAGTCCCTTGAGCAGCGTAGAGAGGCCAGTGCCGCCGCCGATGGCTACGACACGGAGGCCGCGTTCGCGCGCGACCTTTTCCGAGGATAACGAATCAGCGGTTCTGGTTTGCATCCGGGAATCTCATACACCGATTAAAAAGATTCGTCTTCCCGGAAAGAACCTTGCG
Source organism: Candidatus Acidiferrum sp. (assembly GCA_035602195.1). Classification (GTDB taxonomy): domain Bacteria; phylum Acidobacteriota; class Terriglobia; order Terriglobales; family Acidobacteriaceae; genus Sulfotelmatobacter. The sequence continues at coordinate 34,946 of DATNMU010000284.1, read as the reverse complement.
GCAGGGAAAGGTCGGCAGCCGGATCCGGGTAGAGCAACTCGGTGAAACGAGGATCTTCGGCCAGATTGTGAAAATCAGAGTCATTGCGCGCCTGGTAGCGCAGGCTGGGATTCAATCGCAGCGCCTCTTCCAGGTGCTTGAGAGAGTCTTCGACGTGGCCGGTGAGGCAATCAAGCGCAGCCAGGCCGTAGATGACGAAATCGGTTTTTGGCGATTGCTTCTGCAACTTATCGATGTGCTCGCGGGCGGTAACGTAATCGCCTACATTCATCAGCGAGACGGTGTAATCGTAATGTTCTTCGACGCTCTTGAACTGTGTAGCGGTTGAGCGTTCGAGGTGCTGGTTGCAGATGCTGAGATGGACAGCGGCGCGATCCGTCAGCTCTTTGCTGGGACCGGCCAGCACTTTTTGGAAAAGTGGCTTGGCCTTGTCGAACTTGTGCTCCTGCAGGGCGCGCAAGCCGGCTTCGTAATTCTGCAGCGCCTGCGCGACCCGAGGATCCTCGGGGACAGCGGCTTTTTTCGGGGAAGCTTTTTGAGCCATGTGAAGAATTTTTCCTGTGCTCGTCGGAATAGGGACTCCTTAATACTAGAAACTCTAAGAGCGAATACTCAAGTATCACTCAAAGGGAGGGTGAAGGGCAATTGGCGGAGGCAGTACCAGAGTACCTGGTACGTAGTTGCGAGCAACAGCTTTGGAACTTGACCTTCCTTTGTTGGTACTTTGTGCCTGCGACCGTATTCGGCAGCGGAAGTTAGTTCATCGCTGCCGCTGCAACCAGATCGATCTGCTTCCATTCGCCTTTGATGATGCCGGCGCGAATCTGCGCGGCTGTCTTGCCTTTCTTGGTCTGCTGATAAGAGTAGTAAAGTTCCTTGAGGCAAGTTGAGCACTGAGCGCCGTGACTGGTTTCAAAGCAGCTATGCAGGCTGTTATGGCCCATGCGGTCGCAATAGCAATAACAAGGTTGCTGGTGCAGCACGTTCGGAATTTTCGATGCCAGCTCGTAGGCGTGGGTCTGATAGGAATATTGAGCGTCGGCTCCCCAAAGATCAGCTTTGGTGAGCGTGGCGGGCAGTTTCGTGCCCTTGGGTGGCGGGCCCGCGTTGTAGGCGGGAATGCCCGTTTCATCTTCGACCGGCGCAGTCCATTCCGCCGACACAGTGAGCGTGACCGCAAAAAGAAAAATTAGGGTAAAAGCGCGGTAGGCGTAGTGTTTTCGCATGAGGCGAAGACGGGTCATGAAGATCTCCTGAATGACTCATTTTAACCTGCTTTCGCCCGTGCGCGATAGATGGCGAGCAACCCAAAGGGCTGAGACGTAATGGCTGATGCAACTCACGCCCTTGGTTACGCGATCTGTATACAATAGAAGAATCGCATGACCGAAACGGCGGCGAACCAGCAACCCGACAATAAAGAGATGCCGCCGGTTCAGAGGCTCGACCCTTCTGAACCGGGCGCAGGGGCGCGTTTGCGTCCTGCCCTGGGAGTCTGGCTGCGGGACCTGATTGTGTCGCTGGCGATCTCCGCCTTTATCATCGTATTCATTTATCAGCCGGTGAAGGTGGAGGGCACCAGCATGATGCCATCTCTTGAAGACCAGGAACGAATCTTTGTAAATAAATTCGTATACCGGCTGGAGCCGATTTCGCGAGGCGACATAGTTGTCTTCCGTTATCCGCGGGATCCTTCGAAGAGCTATATCAAGCGCGTAATTGGCGCGGCCGGCGACCGCATTCGCATCGATAGCGGGCAGGTCTATGTGAATGGCGAAGCCATTGAAGAAGATTATGTTCCGCCCGCGTATGCGGATATGCGGTCGTATCCGGAGATGGTGGTTCCGGCTGACTCCTACTTCGTGCTGGGAGATCATCGTTCCATGTCGAACGACAGCCGCGATTTCGGGCCGGTCAACCAGAGCTATATTTACGGCAAGGCCGTGTTTGGATATTGGCCGATGGATAAGGTCGGCAGAGTTCGATAGATAATCGCCGCGCATCGCATTTCCCCTAATCGCTTGTTTGGCAATTTGCTTGTAGCGTCGTTACAGGCGGTCTTGATGCATCTCCCACGAATAACCATCGCGCCGCAGGTGGTAAAGGCAAGTGATTACTGTCCAAGGTGATAAAGTCTCTCGACAAGAAATCGCCAACGGAGGGAAGAACAAAATGTGTACAGAAGCGCACCCAAAACAAATTCCAACAACGAAGTCTTCGTCGTCCCTGCGTTCGAAGGCGGCCATCGAGCTGTTGGTGTTGATACTTGCGGGACTTCTTACGACAACGTTGTGGGCGAAGACACCGGCTCAATCAGAAACCATCTTTTCGCGAACATCGGCTGTAGACGGCGTCAAACTGCATTACCTGACGGCTGGCCATGGTCCTACCGTGATCCTGCTGCACGGTTACACGCAGACCTCGCGCATGTGGCGGCCGATCATTCCCCTGCTCGCCGACAAATTTACGGTAATTGCGCCCGACCTTCCAGGCATCGGCGACTCGGAGATTCCCGCGGATGGGCTGGACATGAAGAACGCCGCCATTCGAATTCACGCGCTTGCGAAGGCTCTTGGGGTAGAGAAAGCGCGAGTAGTCGGCCACGATATCGGCCTTATGGTCGCGTACGCTTACGGTGCGCAGTTTCCGTCGGAAACAGAAAAACTCGTTTTGATGGATGCATTTCTGCCCGGCGTAGCGGGATGGGAAGAAGTTTATAACGATCCAAATGTGTGGCACTTCCGCTTTCACGGTCCAACTCCGGAAGCTCTGGTGAAAGGCCGTGAGCAGATCTATTTTGCGTATTTCTGGAATGACCTCGCCGCAGACAAGACGCGCTCTTTGCCGAGCGCAGATCGGGAAGCTTACGTAGCCGCGTATTCCCGCCCAGGACGGATGCGCGCAGGCTGGGAGTACTTCGCGGCGTGGCCACAAACTGCCAAGGATTTTGCGCAGCTTGCGCAAGCGAAACTCGCCATTCCGGTATTGACCATTGGGGGCGAGAAATCCCTCGGCGATGTGCTTGGCCAGCAGGCGAAGCTGGTTTCAAACGATGTGACCGTTGTCACGCTGAAAGGTACGGGGCACTGGGTGATGGAGGAACGTCCAAAGGAGACAACCGACGCTCTGCTCAAGTTTTTGTGAGTCGAGGCCATCCAGCGATGAAGAGGCCAGCAGACTGGTCACCGTACCGCGTGAGAATTGTGAACAGGAACTCCGATATCAGCCCGGTAAACCAATGCGCTGCACAAGATTCTTAAAGCGCGGGTCGGAGCGCAGGGGATCGAAACCGGGCCGCAGCAGGACGCCGGGATTGAATCTCTCCTCGTAACCTTTTTCCAGCCAAGTCATGGCCTGATCCGTGTCTCCGAGAGATGCGTAGATCACCGCGATTTCGGAAGCATTCGAATGACCAGGGTGTGAACCGTTTTTCAGGTCGCTCAGCAGCTTTACCGCGTCGGTCCGCTTACCGGAGAGGGCATATGCGCGAGCGAGATTCGCGATGCATGTTGGGCTACCGGCAGAGAGTTCGACCGCCCTTTTTAATTCTGCAACGGCTTCGTCATACATGTGTTTCTGAAGGTACGCTTGCGCGAGTTGATTGTGCGCCATCGCGAAATTAGGATCCATTTCGATTGTCTTACGGCTCTGTTGAATCGAATCGTCGTAAGAATGCGCAAGGAGAAGAATCTCCGCCAGATCGGCATTGATGATGAGAGATAGAGGATCCAGATTTTGCGCTTTTCTCATTTCCGCCAGCGCTTCGTCATACCGGCCCAGCAGACTCAAATGCCAGGCATACCAATGGTGGGCGGTTGCATAGCCGGGATTCAGTTCGATGGCTCGCTGGAATTCCTTTCCGCCCGATTGCAAATCCCAGTCGAACCCATCCAAGACGAAAGCCAGCGAGTTGTGAGCTTCACCGAGTGCGCCGTCCAATTCCAGAGCCTGGGTTGCCGCCGTTTTCGCCTTGGGAAACGCTTCTTTGGGCGTCATTACTGCGTATTGCCAGTCTCCCAACAAAGCGTAGGCGTCGGCCAGCCCCGAATAAGCAGGGGCATATTTTGGATCTTCTTCGATGGCCTGTTTGAAATAAGCCAGAGCGGCCTTCAAACCATCCGCTGTCCGCTTGTTCCAGAAGTAGCGTCCTTTAAGGTAGGACTCATAAGCTTCCGGATTGACGACCTTCCCATTTTTCAGCGCAGCTTGTTCCCGCGGAGTCAGGGTGATTCGAATTTGATCTGCGATGGCCGTGGCGACCCTGTTCTGAAGGGCCAAAGTGTCACGCAGTCCCCCCTCATAGCTCTGAGACCATAAGTGCTTGTCGGTGGCGGCGTCGATCAACTGTGCGGTGATACGGACTTGGTCGCCGGAGCGGAGAACGGTTCCCTCTACGACGGCGTCAACGTTCAGTTCACGCGCGATCTGCGGCAGAGGCTTACGCGCCCCTTTGTAGACCATTACGGAGGTGCGGGAAATTACTCGCAAAGCGCTGATCTGTGCGAGGTCAGTAATCAACTCATCGGTCATGCCGTCAGCAAAGTAATTCTGGGAAGCTTCGCCAGAAAGGTTCTCCAGCGGAAGCACCGCGAGGGACCGGATTCCCGTAGATGGACGGCCGGGATAGCGAAATAGCCAGAGGCCGAGGAGCGAAAAAATCAACAGGAGCGCAAGGGCGATGATGGCAGGACGATAGGGCTGACGGCGTTTGGGCGCAATCGATGAGGGGGCGGGACCAGCGGAGGGAAGGATGTCTCCCGGTCGCGTCGCGGGTAAATCTCCAGGTCCGGGCCTTTTTGCGCCAGTGTCGGTATCAGTGTCGACCACCGACACTTCCCCAATAAAGCGATAGCCGCGTTTGGGAAGCGTTTCGATAAATCGGGGATTCTCAGCGGAGTCGCCGAATGCACTTCGGAGCTTGGCGATGGCGATGTTGACGGCCTGGTCGAAGTCGCCGAAGGCTTCGTCGGACCACACGCGGGCGCGCAATTCCTCACGGGTGACCACTTCACCCGGACGCTCGAGCAATATCCCCAGCAACTTCATCGGCTGCTGCTGGACTTTGATTCTCAAACCAGCCTTGCGCACTTCACCCGACTGCAGAGAAACCTCATAGGTTCCAAACCGCACAACGGATGTGAGCCGTGATGGTTCCATAGTGTTGTGGGGCGTTGCATCGGAAGTCTAGCACTTCGGGGCCCGAGTTCGGACGAGGATATACGGACCCATTAAACCATTATTTGGCAATTACTTAGCGGGCAATGAATTGGATAGGCGAAGAAAATTTGCGGTGAATTGACGCGGGATGACTGAGGCTTCAGATTGTCACGCAAGGGTGGGGCTGGGAGAGGTTCGGTCCCGGTAACAGCAATGGGGGAGAAGTCAACATGGAAAATATTCGAGGTGCAGTCCCGGAAACTGTCGGATTCGTGACTTCGTCACCAAACGTTCAATCATCGGCCAGTTTCGAAGAGTTGGCCATGCCTCTTCTTGATTCTCTGTATAACTTCGCCCGCTGGCTGGCTCACGATTCAGGAGATGCCGAGGATCTCGTGCAAGAAACCTATCTCAAGGCGTTACGCGGGTTCGGGTCGTTTGAACGGGGCACAAATTTCCGGGCGTGGATATTTCAAATTTTGCGAAACACATTTTTAAGCTCGCGCTCGAGACTGGAACGCCGCGTAACCGTCTCAATTGATTCGGAGGATTCCCCCGATGTGCAGGCCGCTGCCGGAACACCGGAGTCGCTGCTGATTGACCGTTCCGGCAACGATGCGATTCGGCGCGCGATCGAGCGGCTACCAAATAAGTTTCGCGACGTCCTTTTGCTGTGTGACGTTGAGGACGCCACCTACCGGGAGATCGCAGACATTTTGTCGATCCCCATCGGGACGGTGATGTCGCGTTTAGCGAGGGCGCGGAGGGCGATTCGCGAGTCACTGCTTTACACTCGTACTGCACCGCCCTCGAAGGACTTGGGTCATCAAGATAGCTCGGCGTGGCTGGCATCGCCGACTACGAAGTAGCGAAGGCCATTTCTGGCCCTACGCAGCAGAATGACGTTTCCGATAGCTCGCCACCCGAGTGGAATTAGTTTCTGCCCTTCCTGTTCAACAGTTTCATGATTGCTTTGGAATAAAGAGCGAGGAACTGCGTTATTCACGGTGAGACGTAATTGACAGAAGGGGATTGTGATGCGAATCAGAAGCAGTGAATGGATGAAGTTCAGCGGAGTGGCCTTAGCGGTAACTACTGCGGTGTTGCTGGCGGCGGGCGGCGCCTCGGCAGAGGATCGGAAGCTCACGGATCAGACGGTCGCAGCTTCCGCTAATTTGAGTTCAAACAATCCGGGAAACGTGGCCGCACACCTTTCGTTCGCCGGGCTGGCAGAAGTGGACATGGCTATGGCGAAGAAAGTGAAAAATAAATATTACCTCTACGTTCAGCACTCCAAAGATCAAGGCATTTCGATTATCGATGTCAGCCGTGCGGGGGAGCCGAAGGCAGTGGGCGCGATTCCCTGGCCAAATCCGGAGGTATCGAGCCGGATAGACATTGCTGGAGATGTGGCGCTGATTGCGGAAAACGACGTTTTCTCCGCAGTTTCGCATTTTACGCAGCAGGATCTGGTGCTGTGGGACTTGTCGAATCCCGCCGCGCCGCACGTGCTGCAGACGTTTTCCGGAGTAGTGAAGTGGCTGCAGGACGACCGGAACTTTATTTACGTCCTGAATGCAGATGGATTGTGGGTGATTTCGAAGGGGAAGCATCGACTGCATCAAGCGAAGACGACGGAGCGACCGGAGCAAGTGGAAGATCCCAGCATCTATGGCGGCTAAGAGGACGTAACCAAGCGCGCAGCGCCACAGTAACGCTGCGCGCCGACAACAGACTCACCAATTCTCAAGAAGGCAAAACGAATGCTAAATCCTTTCGATCCCAAGACAGTATTTTTAGCCAAGCACGCGCAACACGTGGTGCTGATTCATTTTCCGATCGCGCTGTTTCTGGCGGCAGTGGCCTTCGACTTTCTGGCGCAATGGACTCAGCGGCGTGGCCTGGGGGATGCGGCGTATTACAACCTGCTGGCGGCGGCGATCTCGACCTTGCCGGTTCTGGTCACCGGCGTCCTAGCCTGGCAGTTTCAACTCGAGGGCCAGAAGCTGAAGGGGATTCTGTTGCTGCACCTGATCCTGGCGTGCGTCTCCTGTGTGATGATTTGTCTGGCGTGGTGGGTGCACTTCCGGGCGCGCCGCCGGACTGTGTTCTTGCCCCGCTATCGCCTCGCTCTGGAAGCTGTCGCTGTGGTTCTTGTCGCGCTTACCGGACATTTGGGCGGCTTTCTCAGCGGCGTGAATGCGCCGGGTTAACCGCCAAAAACTTTGCGACATGGCCGGGAATAAAAGCGACTCTGGCCAGTTATCCAATTGAAAGTTGAAACCACGGAGGAGTGATGGCTGACAAGAAGCAAGATCTTATCGATCAACAATTACAGGATCTGAACGAGGATGGGGTGGATCGTCGTGGATTCCTGAAGTGCATGGCTTGGGCCGGTACGGGCTTGGTCTGGACCATGAGCGGCGGGGTTCCGGTATCGCGGGCATTTGCCACCGGCAAAGACGCCAAAATGGCGGGCAAGGGTGCGGACTTCAGCTTCGTGCAAATCAGCGACAGCCACATCGGTTTCAACAAACCGGCAAACCCCGATGTGACCGCTACGCTGCAGACGGCCATCAACAAGATCAATGCGATGCCCAACAAGCCGGATTTTATTATCCACACCGGCGATCTGACACAGCTCTCCAAGCCCAGCGAGTTCGACACGCTCGATCAGGTGTTGAAGGGCGCCTCCGCAAAAGATGTTCACTTTGTACCGGGCGAGCACGACATGCTGTCGGACAACGGCGAGCAATTTCTGCAGCGCTACGGCAAAGGCACGAAGGGCAGCGGATGGTACAGCTTCGATCAGAAGGGCGTGCACTTCGTCGGGCTGGTGAATGTCGCCAACTTGAAGGCTGGCGGCATGGGTTCACTTGGTCATGAGCAGTTGGAATGGCTGGAAGACGATCTCAAGGGGCGCTCGGCCAGCACGCCGATCGTGTTGTTCGCGCACATTCCACTGTGGACCATCTACCCCGACTGGGGCTGGGGCACCGACGACAGCGAACAGGCGTTGTCGTATGTGAAGAAGTTTGGATCAGTCACGGTGTTGAACGGACACATCCACCAGATCATGCAGAAGGTAGAAGGAAAAGTTTCGTTCCACACGGCGATGTCGACAGCCTTCCCCCAACCCGCGCCAGGAACAGCTCCCTCGGCCGGACCGATGAAGGTGCCGGCCGACCAATTGCAGCAGGTGTTGGGCATTACCGATGTGAACTACGTGGTGAGCGGCCGCAGCCTGGCTATTGCTGATTCGCCACTGGGAGCTTAAGTCGCTCCCGGTGGAATCAACGCGGACGTGAATCATAAAGCGCCGCAACTGAGTAAGAAAATCGACAGAACTCGAAAGTTCGAAAGGAAACAGAATCATGACTGGAAAAAATCTTTGGATCGCTGGAGTGGCAGCACCGCTGATGCTGGCGGTGCTGCTATTGGCAGGAACCCCCAGGATGACCGCAACCAACAACCCTACGGCAGGAGCGGAAGTTAAAATCGATAACTTCACGTTCGGTCCGCAGACCATTACCGTGCCCGTAGGCTCGACCGTCACCTGGACCAACAAGGATGATATTCCCCACACGTCGGTCAGCACCGACGGCGTGTTTAAGTCCAAGGTGATGGATACAGATGAAAAGTTTTCGTACACGTTTACCAAGGCGGGGACTTATCCGTACTACTGCACGATCCATCCGAAGATGACCGGGCAAATTGTAGTTAGGTAACGGCGTAGCTGGCAGGCAATATCACAACGAACTTGGCCTTCGATCTCGGCCGAGGATCGACAGTCTGGTATCTGTCGATCGATTGGTTAAACGATTATGGCGACATACTCTGTGCAATTCGAAGGGAAGACGGCAACCAATGACCTTGATCTGGTGCACGCAACCCAGAATGGGGATGTTGCAGCCTTCGAGCAACTCGTAAAGAAGTATGATCGTAAACTTTTTCGAATCGCGCACAGCGTCACACACAACACCGAAGATTCGCAAGATGCGGTTCAGGAAGCTTTCTTGAAGGCCTACCAAAACCTGGGCGACTTCCGAGGAGACTCGCAGTTCTCAACCTGGCTGATTCGCATCACTCTGAACCAGTCGCTGATGAAACTGAGAAAACAACGGAGCGTAAGGGACGTATCACTGGATGAAGACTTTCAGGATGACGGAGGGATGCTTCCCATAGAAGTCAGTGATTGGGCCCCGAATCCCGAGCAGCTCTATTGGGCCTCTGAACTCCGGCGAATCCTGGTTGAGTCTCTCGAAGAGCTACGCCCGATCTTGCGGACAGTGTTCGTACTGCGGGATATCGAAGGCCTCTCTATCAACCAAACGGCAGAAGTGCTGAATATAAGTCACGCCGCGGTTAAGGCGCGCCTATGGCGAGTTCGGCTGCAACTTCGCGAAAAACTAAATAAGTACTTCAGCAAACAAACCCCGTCGTCACGGGAACAGTTTCATCGACTTGGCAGCCGCACAGGCCGGATCGTCGGTCTTATTGCGGACTGTCTGAGTAACACGCTGCCTGAGGCATATCGCGCGAGCAAGAGGGCGCCAGCCTCCGTGTCATTGAGCGCCAGTCCCCGAGCCTAGCGCTACCCCTAAGTTCGCAGATTTAATCCCCTGGTACGCTCCAAGCAATAATGCCTGTATAAAACATTTCGCCGACTGCTTGCTGTTCCTGCCGTTCCGCACCAGACAACCACTTGACAATCAAATGACAATGACTGGACATCTTATCGTGCGTGATCGTGTCTAATCCAACAGTACGCTGAAAAACATAACTAAATCAGTGAGATTGGTGGAATTGGGAATAAAGACCCACGAAGTCTAGTTATCAATAACCAGCAGCGTAGAAACAATTCATACAAGGAGAAATAAATGAAGAAGGTATATGTAATTGCTCTTATGGCTTTTATGTGTCTTGGCGGCATTGGGATCAGCGCTCACGCGCAGGATACCGAAGGAATAGTGGTGCAGGTACCGTTCGAGTTTATCGCAGGCGGCAGTACCATGCCCGCCGGTAAATACACCATTGGCCGGCTTTCTCCGGATTCAAGTTCAAGTCTCATCATACGTACTTACGGCAATGGCGTACTTGTACTTCCGATTGTGGTCGCCGGGCCTTACACGGAGCAGCCAACCTTGAGCTTTGTGGAAATAGGCGGCAAGCGCGTTCTGAGACAAGTAAAAACTCCGGCCGGAGTTTACACCTTGGCACTGCCGCGATCGATGGCTGCCATGGCAGCGGTAAAGAATCAGGTTCCTTCGTCGGCTGCCGGAACAAACTAAGTTGCAAACGGACGAAGGTGATTGTTATGCGGGCAGGCAAGGATTCAAAGCGTCAGTTGAATATGGCTGAATACTTGAGTTCCTTGTCTGTCTGAGGCAGGGAACGCGTCGCGGCAGCAGAAGAACTGGTCCGAGTCGTGCGTAATCATAAATTCATAAATAGAGGTTAAGGAGGGTAAGTTGAAAAAAGCACTTTCATTATTTGGGCTACTCATGACTTTGGCGATTCCTTCGGGGCTTTGGGCCCAGCAGGGTGGCTATTCGCAAGCCAATCTGGTTTCGAATGTTGCCGGGGCCGCTCACACAGACACACAACTGTTGAACCCATGGGGAATTTCAGTTCTTCCCGGGCAGGACTTTTGGATCGCCGACAACAATAGCGGCGTCTCAACTTTATACGACCAAGCTGGTAACAAAGACACCGGTTTGGTCGTGACGATACCTGGAGCGACGACTAATCCGAACGGTAATTGCAGTCCGGGTTGTCCGACAGGAACCGTGTCCAATGCTACCGGTTCCTACTTCGCCGGAGGGTCATTCATTTTTGATACGGAAGACGGCCTCGTGGTTTATTGGAACGGCTCGAGCAATACGGCAATCGTCGGCAAGGATAATTCTGCCAGCGGTGCGGTTTACAAAGGCCTGGCTATTCTTGGAACCAACTTGTTGGCGGCGAATTTCAACAGCGGCAAGGTTGATGTGTACGACACGAGCTTCAACCTCGCGCCGACGGGCACTTTCGTCAATCCAAATCTTCCTGCAGGATTGGCTCCTCACGGTATCCACGTCATAGGCAACCAGGTGTATGTGGCCTATGCGATGCAGGACGGGGCGAAACATGATGCCGTACCGGGCGCTGGTGCTGGTCAGGTGGACATCTTTGACGCCACCGGCAAATTCGTCAGCACCTTCGTTGCCGCGGGAGCTAATAATAATCTGAACGCACCGTGGGGTGTGGTGGCTGCTCCAGCCAGCTTTGGAGCGTTCGCCAATGATATCCTCGTAGGAAATTTCGGCGATGGCACTATCAGTGCATTCGACACGACCGGTAAGTTTATCGGCCAACTGAACGACGCTTCGGGCAAAGTGTTGGTGAACTCCGGCTTGTGGGACATGATTTTCGGCGGAGGGGGCGGTTCCACTAACAATCCTGGGACGGCCGGCACTCTGTATGTCACTGCTGGAGGCAGCGCCGGGCAACCGAATTTCCCGACAACTGGAGGAAGCGCAACGGCTGTGTTTGCCGCCATCGCGCCTGCTGCTGCGGCCGGTGCTGCGGACTTCTCACTGAGCGCGTCGGCACAAAGCGCCACGCTGCCCATGGGTGGTTCGACGACTCTCATGATCGGCGCCGCCGCAGTGGGTGGATTCAACGGGCAGATTACGCTGTCGTGCACCGCGCCGGCTGGTGTCACTTGCGCTCTTAACCCTTCGGTTATTTCACCGGGGTCGAGTGCGTCAGCGTCCACGCTAACTATTGCAGCCGCAGCAGCTCCGCCGCCGAATGGCGGCTATAGCGTGCCCACTACGATGGCATTTATGCCTATCGGGCTGTTCGGAACACTCATGGGCTTGCGCAAACGAAAGCTTTTGACGCGCAAGAGCATTCTGTGGACGAGCATCTTAGGATCGCTGCTTCTCATGTCAATGTTTACCTTGGGATGCGGAAGCAATTCTAAGGCTCAAACTGCGACCACAGCTTCGCAGCTTACTCTTACGGTCACTGGCACATCCGGTTCCCTGAGCCACAGCACGCCTGTAACCCTCACCATCAACTAAAACCAAATGGCCAAGCAAAGACGCACTCCTGTGCGTCTTTGCTTCGGTCTCTTGCAACTAGTACCGTCGCAATCCATCGTTCAACTCGATCCGCAAGTCTGCCAAAAGACAACGGTCGAGAATTACATTGCTCGACTGGGAATAAAGATGAGTTAGCCGAGTTCTACATCAAGCTGTAGACAATCATAAACAAAGGAAGTGGAGCCGCATATGATAGATGGCGTTCAGCAAAGATGGTCCACCACTGGGTTAGGTCTGTCATTAATCGTTGCGATCGTACTTGTGATGATGACCGCTGCAGGAGTAAGCGCGCAGACGGCAACAACAGGAGATATCGCGGGCGTGGTTACCGACCCGAGCTCAGCCGTAGTTCCAGGCGTGTCTGTCACCTTGAAGAACGTGGAAACAGGCAGCTCCGCTAGAACTACGACGAACGCGCAAGGAGCGTACAATTTCGCTTTCCTCTCCCCCGGCAAATATTCAGTTTCGGTTTCTGCTGCCGGATTTCAAGATGTTACAAAAACCCTGACTGTGTCACTGGGAACCAGTATTACCACTAACTTGCAACTTAGCATTTCATCGCAAAATCAGACGATTGAAGTGACCGACCAAGCTGTCGGCATCCAAACGGAGGATGCCAATATTGAAACCAACTTTAATGCCCAGCAAATCGCGGTGTTGCCAAATCCCGGCAACGATCTCAGTGCGGTGGCGTTGACAGCGCCGGGCGTTGTGATGAACACCACTGGTGGGTCCGTGTTTGGCGGCGGAAACTATGAGTTCTTCGGACTGCCGTCGAACTCAAACGTATTTACATATGATGGCGCCAACGATAACGACCCCTACTTCAACATCAACAACAGCGGTGCCACTAACTTGACCCTTGGCTTGAATGATGTGCAGGAAACCAGCGTAGTTACCAACGGTTATAGCGGGCAATTCGGCGGCTTGGCCGGGGCGAATATCAACTACGTTTCAAAGTCGGGCAGCAATGCCTTCCACGGCAATGCGGAGTACTGGTGGAACGGACGCGCGCTGAATTCCAATGGCTATTTCCGGAATCAGGCTAACGGCGTTGCGGGCAGCGAGATCGATCCCCGCTTGTTCGTGAATGCCAACCAGTATGCGACTTCCTTTGGCGGACCGATCAGGAAAAACAAGTCTTTTTTCTTTGTCGATTATGAAGGAATTCGCCTGGTGATTCCCTCATCGTTTTCCGTCAATCTGCCGACGCAGCAGTTTGAAAACGCCGTCATCGCCAATCTGAACAGCGTCAGTCCCACTTCTGTGCCTTTTTACAACCAGCTATTCGGTATCTGGAACGCGGCTCCGGGCGCGGCACGTGCCCAGAACACGATTATGGGCGGAGGTTGTTCAAACGTTACCAACCTGGCTGGGGTTGCCTTCGGAGCGACCAACCCATGCGCCGTACAGCTGCAAGGCGGCACCTCTCAGGCCACCAACGATTACCTCATTGTGGGTCGCTATGATCAGAACATCGGCAACAATGACAAACTGTTTGTTCGAGTACAGCACGAGAGCGGTATTCAGGCTACCTATACCGATCCGCTAAATCCTGCCTTCGATGCTCACAGTACTCAGCCCGAATGGCAGAGCCAGTTGAGCGAAACCCATACCTTCGGCAGCAACATGGTGAATAATTTCATAGCGTCGCTGCAGTGGTACAGCGCCCTATTCACTATGGTGAACCAGGCCGCGGAATTTCAGACCCTTCCGCAGTCGGTTTTTCTTGGCGATGGATCACTGTTCAATCTAAACAACGAGGGCACAGCTTTTCCGCAGGGTCGGTCTGTCACGCAATACGGAATTGTGGACGACTTCAGCTGGGCCAAGGGACGACACAACTTCCGGTTTGGAGTCAACTATCGCCGCGACGACGTAAGCGACCACAACTTCACTGGAGTGATTCCTCTGGCCCAGGAAACGACCCTGAACGACTTCGCATTCGGCGGCGTGGCGCCTGTGTCGCCTACGAACCCACCCGGCAGCACTGGGAATTTGCTCCTTCAGAACTTTCCGCTTAACACGAATGTTCCGATAGCGCTTTATCAGTTGGGATGGTATGCATCCGACGAACTCAAGGTTACTTCCAACCTGAAGGTGACGCTGAGCATGCGATTCGATCACCTGTCGAACCCAGTCTGCCAAACCAATTGCTTCCAAAGCCTCTCTGCGCCGTTTCAAGATCTGAATCCCACGGCACCGGTGAATCAGGCCTTGACCACGGGTTTGCATACCGCATTTCCCTCGGTGACGTCGATCGTCTATGAGCCGAAGGTTGGTTTCGCATGGTCTCCACTCGGCTCCAAGAACACTGTGATTCGAGGTGGATTCGGTATTTTCAGCGATGCGATTCCTACCGGTGGGATTGACGACATTCTAACCAACGCTCCAAATGATCCGTCGTTCGCACTCTTTAATGGTGCGCTTTCGCCTGGGGTAGCGGGAAATCTGAATGCGCAGGCGACAGCGGCTAACGCCGCGTTTCGCGCCAATTTCGCGAGTGGCGGCGCGGTTCCTGCTTTCAACTTCTTCAACGCTGGCAAAGTACAGATTCCGCGCTATGACGAGTGGGATCTGGAGATACAGCACTCGCTAGGTTGGAAGACTACGATCAGCGCCAAGTATGTGGGTAATCACGGCGAGCACGAAGAAATCACCAATCCAGCCCTGAACGCTTTCAGCCCGACAGGGGCTGCATTTGGTGGCCTGCCGCTTACTCAGCCGGATGCGCGATTTGGGGTGGTTGCCCAGACACAAAACGTCGGCAACTCCAACTACAATGGCGTTGTACTGAGTGCTGCCCACAACTTTACTGGAGGTTTTCAGTTCCAGGCGTCCTATACCTATAGCCACGCCCTGGATGAGATCTCCAATAACTCACTAAACCCCTTCGGCCTGAACTCTGCCACCAATGTTGACGTGGTCACGCCGCTGAATCCAGCCAACATTCGTCAGCTCAACTATGGCAATGCCGACTATGACGTGCGACATTCCTTTGTGATGAACTATGTCTGGAGTGACGCTTTCCGTCACCTGACGGCTCGCGGCCCGAACGCGCTAGTGAAAGGCTGGACGTTCTCTGGAACCATCTTTAAGCACACGGGCTTCCCTTACTCCATCTACAGCAGCAACGAGACCAGCAAACTGCAAGGGAGTTTGTTCGGCAGCGGGAGTCCTGCCACCACTACGGCAGTGCTCGCCAATGTGATAGGAACTCCCAACATTAACTGCGGCAGCGCGGCTGCACAGTTGGCGAATCCCTGCTACACCGCTGCTAACTTTGCCGATCCAACTACTAGTTTCGGAAACCAGCGCCGTAACCAGTTTCGCGGGCCAGGTTACTTCGACACAGACTTCGATGTGGAGAAAGGCTTTGCCATCCCGAAGTGGGAGAGCGCTCAGTTTTCTATCGGGGCAAGGTTCTTTAACTTCTTCAATCACCCAAACTTTGCCTTCCCAAACACCAACATAGACAGCGCTCAGTTCGGACAAATTACTCAAAACGTCAGCCAACCAACCACGATTTACGGATCAGGTCTGGGAGCGGACGCGTCACCGCGGGTGATCGAGCTGCAAGGGAAGTTTGTTTTCTAATCAACCGATGGTTAGTGGCAGCGGCCCCAACTTTGGGGCCGCTTGTTTGTTGGTTCCCTTCGCGCTTATGCATCCCTCGTGTCTGGGACATGAGTAACGGTATTAGTGAAGGTAGTGATTCTTAACAAAAATGTGACAGTGGTGTGACAAGTGCGATCTGGGTGCGCGATAGGGTACGTAGGCCGGGAGAAATATTTCTTGTGGATTGGGGAATATTGCTCGACAAACGGCGTTCTGCATTGTAACTCGACCAAAATCATTCGCAAAGGAATTGGAGCATCAGCATGAAAGAGAATACCTCTCCATCTACGGTAGTGTCTGAGACAAACTTGTCTGAAGGAAATGATACTTCAGCAGAAGAAAGCGTTCAGCGTCACTGGCAAGGTGTGGTAAAGAGACGTTCATTCCTCAAAGGCCTTGGGATTGCCGGCGCCACTTTGTCGGCGGGCGCTTTATTGGGAGCCAAGGCCAACGCTCAGGAGCAGCGAAGCACAGGCAGGCTCTCCAAGGGCGATGTGGCTCTGCTGAAATTCGCGGCGGCAGTAGAACTCATTGAGGCTGATCTGTGGCAGCAATACAACGAGCTCGGGGGAGTGCAAGGTGGCAATCCAGCTTACATCGCCGCGCTGAGCAATCTTGATGGCGATATGCCGCAATACATCGCCGATAACACCGACGACGAACTGAGCCACGCGGCTTTCCTGAACGCCTACCTGATTTCAAAGGGCGAAGAGCCCGTGGATCTGGATGCGTTCCGAAACTTGCCCAGCAGTCAAGCGACCGGCGCTAAGAATATCGGAAGGCTGACAAACCTGTTGAAACTCAACGTTGACCTTAGTTGGTATACACGTTACCGCAGTACCCAGAACCCTGATTTCGGCGTGACGTTCAAGGGTCCAATCACGATTGAGAACGAACCTGGTGTTCCACTCAACGATACCGACACGCCTCCCAACCAGCCTCAACCGGTTCCTCCGACGAACGCGCAAGAATCTCGAATGCAAGCGATTGCGAACACCGCTGGATTTCACTTTGCCTACATCGAGCAGGGTGGCGCCAGCTTGTATCCCACGCTAGCGTTGAAGGCAACCGATGCCGAGGTTCTGCGAATCCTGATCAGCATTGGCGGAGTCGAGATCGACCACTTCGGACTCTGGCACGACAAGGCGGGCAATGCAGTATCTCAGCCCTTGGCTGGAGTAGTCGATCCAATCACTGGCCTGACATTCCCGGATCTCAATGCCCGCAACTCGGAGCTCGATCAGACGAACCTGATCTTGCCTGAGCCCTGCGAATTTATCAGCAAGAAGCTTCCTCCGTGCTCCGTGATTCGGCCAACGCTGACACAGTTCGGCGGCGCGGTCGCCACCATCAAGTCGTTCACCCAGGACCTTTTGTTCGAGGGTCAACAGCAAGGGTTTTTCCAATTGGTTAATCGGCTTGCGGTCGAAGCAGATTCAGTTAAGCGCAGCTTCTAATTGTTGCGTGTTCTTTATGCGGGCGCCGCATTCCTCTCTGCGGGTTGCGGCGCCCGCGTTTTTATTAACATGGTTTGAGCGGTTTGTGATTTTCGCCGTAAGGAGGCCTCATGTTAGAAGGACTATTTCAGCCGACGCATCTGTTGATCATTTTCGCAATTGCGTTATTGGTGTTCGGCCCCAAAAAACTTCCGGAGCTAGGTAAAGGGATTGGCGAGGGCATTCGTGGCTTCAAATCGGCCATCAAGGCGGAGGAAGAAAAGGCCGCCAGCACAACTACCGCCACGGCCGCGAATGATGCGACTAAGTAAGTGAAGCAGACTGGCCGGCAGGCTGGTTCTTGGCGGCCACGGCCCTCAACGAGTCAAGGACTGATCCAAGGGCCGCCTTGGAATCGTGACCCATGCCACAGCAGAACTGGCTATGGAAAGGCCTGTGCAGGCCAGTATCACGATTCGGAATCCGAACACAAAAGCCTCCTGAATGGCTTCTTGGACTGCAGCTCTCTCACTGTCGTTCAGGCTGGCGGGAACCGGCAGGGCGGCAAGCCTGATTTTGTTCGAATGAATCGATTCCAATGTGCCCGGGGCCAGCGAGAGGTGGATCAGGCTTTGATTCAGGCTTGAGCCAAACGCATTCACCATGACAATCCCGAAAACAGCGATGGCAAGCACTCCCGCGACGCGGGCAACGGCATTGTTGATTCCAGAAGCGGTTCCCACTCGGTCCCTGCTGACTGAATTCATTACGACCGTAGTCAGTGGAGCTATGGTGATGGCCATGCCGAAGCCAAGAACAATTACGGCGGGAAAAAACGTCGTCCAGTAACTTCCGCCTACTGACGGTAGAGCGAACAGAACGAAACCCAGCGACACTACCAGCGGGCCGACGATCAGCGGAGGCCTTGGCCCGTAGCGCGCCACCAGACCTCCAGACCAACGGGATAGAAAGAAGATCAGCAGGATCAGCGGCAGCACGGCGCCGCCGGCTGCCGTTGCAGAGTAGCGCTGCACCTGGATCAGATTCATTGGAAACAGAAAGAAGAAAATTCCAATCCCGGCGTAGAGAAACAATGTAAGTAAGTTGGCGCCGCTGAAGGTGGAAGATGCAAGTAGCTTCAGCGGAACCATTGGGGAGGTCTCGCGAGCTTCGACGAACACGAACAGAGTTAGAGAGGCGCAACCTCCGATCAAGGTGCTCAGCACTAGAGGGCTTCGCCAACCGTGATTGGCGGATTCGATAAGACCGAAGACGACGCCTCCGAGCCCAAGAGTCACGATCAGAGCCCCAAGCCAATCAACGCTGCTTCCGGCGGCGCTGCGGCTTTCAGGGACGCGCCATAGTGCCATTGCCACAACGATCGCGGCAAACGGGAGATTGATGAAAAATACCCAGCGCCAGGAAGCATGCTCAACCAGCCATCCGCCGAGAAGCGGACCCACGGCTGTAGTGATCGCGGTGAAGCCCGACCATGTGCCGATGGCCTGACCGCGACTCTCCTCGTCGAAAGAGGCACTGATAATTGCAAGGCTGCCAGGTACAAGCAGAGCAGCCCCGATCCCTTGAATGCTCCTGGTTATGATCAACTGGTGAATGTTGGAGGCGAGACCGCATCCCATCGAAGCTGCAGCAAAAATGGTTACGCCCAATACGAACATCAGTCGGCGGCCAAATAAGTCGCCCAGCGAGCCTCCGACGAGAATCAGTGCGGCCAGCAATAATCCGTAGGATTCAACCACCCATTGCACATCCACCACGGTCGCGTGAAAGCTGTTTTGCAACGCAGGCAGAGCTACGTTGACGACCGTGCTGTCAATGAACGCCAAACTCGAACCGACAATGGTCGCCGCCAGTATCCAGGGGCGCGCTTTTTCGGCACACGAAGATGCGATGTTCCCCGATCGAATTACGGCTTCGTCGCAAGGCGTTCTCATCGACGCTATGGATGCCGCCTCATGTTGATTAGGTTCTGAAGATGATTGAGGTGGGCTGGGACGGACTACCACGGTGGGAATTGATGGAAGCCGTGTAGGCGACTCTAACAGCCTCGATGCAGAATAAGCTGCTGTTGGCAGGAGATTGGCAAATGCGAACGGCGTTCCGATTGAATCGGAACGCCGTCCTTCATTCATTGCTCCTCCGAACTACGTTCGCGATCGGGCCGTCGTTCGGAGCGCGTTTGTTGTTTTCTACGCTCCCACGCCGGCAGTTCTTGCCAGCGGTGGGGTGCGTAAGCCTTCCGTCGCTCTGCCGAAATATAGCCGGTAAGAGCGGTGGACTGCGTACATCAACGGGAAGACCACCAAGGCTGCCTGCCAACCAAAGTGATGGCTGGCCAGGTTTACCATTGATGTCATGCCTGCGCTGAGTACGTAGTAAGGGAACGAAAGCTGGACGATGCCGAGCCAGATGCGGCGCATAGCCGCGCCCTCGGCCAGCTTGATGATGCCGGCCACCGGCGCCGTCTGCCCCAGGAAGAAGGCAGCGGTTGCGGAAGCCAACATCAAGGGTTCAGATGCAAAGGCACCCTTTCCGAACCAACCGGCGTTCCAGATCAAGTTCGCCATGCTGGTTGCGAATGCCATCATGCTTACGTTGAACACCATCTGCTGGGATTTAAACTTCGCGTCCAGCTTAGGCCAGCACTGGACCACGGTCGAGATGCTTGCAATCACGATAGCTTCCAGCGCGCTGAGATTGACTACAGCCATCAGCAGGAATGGCAGGTTGACTGACATGTTGCCGTCGATGCCGGGCAGCTTGATTTTCATGCGCGACGTTGCCGCCGCCAATGCGAGCAGAGCCAAGGCATAAGACGCGTGGATCGTGTGGCTGGCCAGGCTGGCGTATGCGGTGCTTGCCATTGCTGCCAGGACCATCACTGCGATGAATGTGTGCGTTAGCCGTGTGCGATTCATATTCTTCTCCTCTCTATGGTTAGTGGTGAACACGGCTTACTGTTCATCGTCTCCAGCATCGGAAAGTGCGGTGCTGTTAAGTAGCGTTGAAGCACCCCAGACCACGCTGGTGGCTGAAGTACCCGGACCAGTGCTCGCACCCCAGACCACGCTAAAGGCGCTCAAGAGATTGCTGTTCCAGGGTAATGCCGCGCCCCAGACCACCGAACTTCCGCTAACGTTTGCGCCCCAAACCACCGAGGCACCCCAAACCACCGAGGTCCCCCAGACCACGGAGCCGCCTGCGACGCTGCCGTTTCCGTAAACCAGCGTTACTCTGCCGGTCAACTGGTTGTAAACGACATACGGCGATAAGGCCGAACCCACTGTGGGCGGAGCGAGATCGGAGTTGGAGATCGCGTTCTGCAGGTTAACCAGGCCTGAACCCTCGGAAAACAGATCGTAGGTCGAGGTGAAGTTCATAAAAAGATGAGGAACCCACGCGACCGTGGAGACGGGAAATTGTTTGTAAGTCGTCTTCATCAATCGCGCCTTCACCTGGTCCGGTGTAAGAGCGCTGTTCTGCTGAAGTAGCAACGCAACGGCTCCGCTGACCAGCGGGGTCGCCATGCTCGTGCCACTCAGCGTGAAGTAGTCGTTGTTTCCATCGCTGCCGGTTACAAATTCGGCAGGATAGGTGGTTTCGAGCGTAGCGCCTGGTGCAGCCAGAGATACGATGTCGTTTCCCGGAGCCACCAGATCAGGCTTTACCACGTGATCGTAAGTGGTGGGGCCCTTGGAGCTGTAGCTCGCCAGGGTCTCGGCCTGCGGCAAAGAAGATCCGTTACTCTTCATTGCGCCGACGGTGATTACGTAGGGATCGTTGCCCGGAGCCGTGATGGTTCCAAAGCCGTTGCTGCCGTTGACATTCAATCGGCCGTAGTTGCCAGCCGCCACCACTACCACGATCCCAGCTTGCCAAGCAGACTCAACCGCTTGGCAGAGAGGATCCTGCGTATAGCTGACCGGTATGCCACGTCCGAGTGACAGGTTGATGACGCGGATGTTGTATCTGTTCTGCAAAGCAATCGCTTGCTCAATCGCCGCGATGACGCCGCTGTCGCTGCCGGAACCATTGGCGTCGAGCACGCGAAGGTCGATGAGATTTACGCCGGGTGCGACGCCGGAATAATTTCCACCGGAGAGGTAGCCGTTGCCGCCGACGATTCCAGCGACGTGGGTACCGTGACCGTAGGTGTCATACATGGCGCCGTTTGAATTGGAGTTCGGCGTGCCGGTGAAATCCTGGCGATAAACCACTCGTGAAGTAGTTTCAGTCGAATCTAAAAGATCGGGATGGTTATCGTTGATGCCGCTGTCGATCACGGCCACGCCGATTCCAGCTCCGTTGTATCCGGCATTCCACGCTGCATTGACGCCGGTGGCCACGTCGGAGATGTCATCCAGCCCCTTCATCGGATGGTCGAGGCTGAGGGCCACGACGTCGGGATCCGCTTCCAGGGCAGGCAACGAATTGACCGGAATTGTCAAAGCGATGCCCTTGACCACGTGCAGCCTATGGTTCAGGCGGGCGCCAAGATTATGCACGCGCCCTTCCTGTGCAGCCGCCGGAACTTCTTTGTACTGGACGATAACTTTCACGGTCTCGCCGGCCGATGCGCCATGATTAGCTCGTGCGGCGGTCGGCGCCAGATCCGGCGCGAACTTGCCCACCCATTTCTGGGCGAACGCGGCTTCCGCAACCAGGATCAACACCAGTATGCTCACGCGCTTTCCCCAAGCTGCGCTATGGCGCTGGCCCCGATTCGGGCTCTTTGGTTTAAGTGTCTGCGACATAAAATCTCAGCCTTTCCAATCGCAAGAACGAATTTCGAACAAAACGAACTTGGACCCACCTGGTCTTGTGCAAGGCCAAGGCCAATCGCCTGGTTGCAACTCATTGAAAGTACTGGAGATAAAATCAAGCCGAGCGGCGCCAGTGGGCCACTCTGGCCTTCCACCCTGGGCGTGGGACAGTTTGTCCCGGAATTGTTGGGCGGTTACTTCAGTGAGTTACGAATCAGGTTGGAGTGGAAAAGGGGCTATCGGGCTGTCGCGGCTTCGGTTTTCGTGAAGCGGTGTCCGTTGGATGCCGGGATCTGCGGCATCGCCGCCATCAGCCGCCTGGTGTATTCATGTTGAGGTTGTTGGAAGATTTGCTCGGTCGCTCCGCACTCAACAATTTCGCCCTGGTGCAAGATGGCGATACGGTCGCAGATGCCCGCCACTGACGCAAGATCGTGAGAGATATATAGAATGGCCATCCCAGTGGAGCGGTTGAGTTCGCGAAAGAGCGCCAGAATTTCAGATTGCGTAATCACATCGAGCGCGCTGGTCGCTTCGTCAGCAATCAGGAGAGCAGGGCGATGCATTACGGCCATGGCGATTAGAACTCGCTGCGCCTGGCCGACGCTCATTTGGGAAGGATACTTGCGCAGAAATTCTTCGTCGGCGGGCAGAGAAACGCTTTCAAGACGCGCCCGGATTGCGTTGGTGCAGTCCGCCTTTGTACCGGAAGCGTGGGCACGCCATGCTTCTTTGAGTTGGGTGCGAATCTTCAGCGCTGGATTTAGAGAAGACAAGGGACTCTGCAGGACCAAAGCCACCGTGCGTCCCCGCAACGCCCGGAGTTCGCGTTCCGAGAGTTGTAAAAGTTCGGAACCCTGAAATTGTATCGAGCCTTCGGGCCGGGCTTGTTTTTTCTCGAGAAGGCCCAGAATCGCCATCGCCAGCGTGCTCTTACCGGAACCGCTCTGACCGACCAGTCCCATCACCTCGCCGCAGCGAATCTGCAACTGCACGTCGCGCAAGACAGGCTTTTCTGCATAGCGCACGGAAAGGCGCGCCGAGAGAAGGACCTTGTTTTGCGGAGTTTCCATCGCCATGAGGTTGTGCTTTCGTGAGCCAGGTTTAGATCTGTTTGAATCCGTGCAAAATCCGTGGCCAAGAGGTTTCGACTATTTAGCCGAGACCGTAAGCCGTTCTGCGTTCCAGTATGTTTGCGGCGACAGGATTACCGGTGACGCGCCGTGCACTGCTGTCGACACTGCGGAAAGCGCGTTCTTATTTACAAGGAAAATGAAAGGCTCTTGCTCGACTACGATTTCCTGCACGCGGTCGAACGCTTCTTTCCGTTTGCCGGCGTCGTTCGAAGATGCTTGTAACTTCATGAGCCGGTCGATTTCCGCTTCCCACGGGGTTTCTGGAGACTTCTCCTGCGGATTCCACTGGTGATTCTCCGACGAACTCAACCACACGTTCATCTCCCCGTTGGGGTCAAGATCGACGTTGGTCAGGCCGAGCAGAATCGCTTCGTAGTCGAAACTCTGCGTCATGCGTTCGATCAGAGAAGGGAAGTCGAGCGTGACCACGTTGACATGAATGCCTATCTTCTGCAGATCATCCTGAATCAGCACTGCCATGCGCTCGCGGTACTTATTACCGGCGTTCGTGATGATCGAGAATACGACTGCATTTCCGTCTTTATCCTTGAGCGTTCCATTCTCCATACGGAAGCCCTCGGATTGCAGAGCTTTCAATGCTGCGTCGGGACTATAGGATTGCGGTTTGAGGCGGGCATTGAACCAAAACCTGTTGGCAGGCGAGAACGGACCCACTGCAGGCTGTGCGTGTCCGTGAAAGACAACGCGGCTTAGATCGTCGCGGTTGATGGCTCCCGAAATCGCGCGGCGGAAGTTGGCGGAGTGAAACCAGGTTTTCTTAAAGGCTGGAATCGGCGATTTGGAAACCTGGTTGAACCAGAGTTGCTCGCTATCGATCGACGCGCCCGCATCGTGCACGAGTTGCGGAGAAGTTGCGGCCAGCTTGTCGAAATATTCGCTATCGAGAGAATTGATCAGATCCAGCTCTCCGCGCTTGAAGCGAAGCATCTCAACATCGCGGTTCGGTTGAATGTCCAGTTGTATCGAATCCAGGTAAGGCAGCTTGCGGCCCTGCTCGTCGGTCTTCCAGTAGTTGGGATTGCGTGTCAGAAGAACGGTTGATCCCGCTTTGTAATCGGCCACCATGAACGGTCCCAGCACCGCCATTTCTTTTTTTGGAGAGTGCTGAGACAGAATGGCGACTTGATCGAAGAGGCGATCGAGGCCGGCAACCTGCGCCGGAAACTTAATGGAAATCTGAGTCGGCGAAATCACTTTCGTTTCGACGCTCCCGGTGCCCGACCGAAATGCGTCCCCGGTGGGCGAATGCAATGCCGGGTCCATCAACTGCTGCACGGTGTAAGCCACATCGGCGGCGGTGAAAGGCGTGCCGTCGGAAAATAAGATTCCGCTGCGTAAGTGGAACGAGATCTGGCGTCCATCTTTCGATACCTTCCAGGACATTGCCAGTTCGGGCTCGAGGTCCTGGGTCTGTCGATTCACGCGGACGAGCACGCCTCCGGTCAAATAGCGAATTGCGCCGGATGCATCATCTTCTACCTTCAACGGATTAAAAGTCTTCGGCTCGGTGCGCAGGCAAAAGCGCAACTCGCCGCCAGTTTGAGCTGAGGCCTGCCCCAATACAAATCCCAGGCAAATTATGGCAATCGCGATTTTTCTGCCGAATAAGCTTTTCATTTCTTCTGACTTCCTCTTCATGCCGGCACTTCCTCGTGCTTGGAAAGCAAAAATTGAAACGACGTAACCACCAGCGCCAATAAGATCACCGGCACAAACTTCCATGGCTCTTCACCAATGGAAATCAGGCCTTCCAGTTCTTTGACTAAGCTTCCCCAGGAAGGCATGGGCTCGGCCACGCCCAGACCCAGAATCCCGAGGTTGGCTTCACTTAAGATGAAGACCGGAATCGAGATCCAGAACTGAGCGTAGAGAACTGGTTTTAAATTCGGTACGACATGCATCCAAAACAATCTTTGTCTGGTCAGGCCTGCGGCGCGCGCCTGTCGAACGAAATCTGAAGTACGCAGTGCCGCTGCGGTGCTGCACAGCACTCGCGCCGCCGTCGTCCAACCTAGTAATCCCAATAGCAGGAATGTCACCAGCACCGAAACCAAGGGAGAAACATTCAACGGCATTAGAGCCCGCGCTGTAATCAGTAGAAACAACCAGGGCAGAGACAAGAATAGATCCGTGACCGCCATGGCGATGCGGGCCCAACCGCCGCCTAAATATCCTGCCAATCCTCCGATGAAAGCCGCCATTAAAGTTGAAAACAGGGCCGCCGCTGGGGCTAGTAGCAATGAAATTCGGGTTCCGTAAAGCACGCGGGCAAAGCGGTCGCGCCCCAGTTCATCGGTGCCGAGCCAGTGTGTGTGCGAAGGAGGTGCGTCCGTGGCCTCACGGTATTGCTTGGCGTAACCCGCCGGCGCCAACCAATTCGCGGCCGCCGATGCGCCCAGCACCAGCACCAAAATTGCACACGCCAGTTTTTGCCCGAGGCTCATGCTTCCTGCCGCTGCAGCACATGCCCGATTACATCTGCCCCGGAGTTGGCGAGCAACGTTACCAGCGTCACCAGAATCGTGATGGTCATCAGCAAAGGAAGATCGCGTGCCAAGGCGGCCTGCCATGCCAACTGGCCGACGCCCGGCAACCCGCACAAGGCTTCAACTGGAATGGCCGCGCCGACGGCAATGCTCACGGAAACTCCTGCCACGGCCAGCAGTTGCGGGGCGACCACGGGCACGACGTGCCAGAAAAGAATGCGCGCTTCGCTCAATCCTTTAGCCCGAGCGGCGGTGATGTGCGGCCTGGAATAAACTTTCGCCAGCAGATTTCTGGAGTATCGAAATGTGCGCGGGAAAACGATTAGTGCGATGGCCAATGAGCCTGGCACGTTCCACAGCACAGAGAGCAGAGCCAGCACCGCTGCGGGGATGCAAAGAAAGGATCCGCTTATGATCGTCGTCAGGGCATCGTAAATCGAAAGCCGCATCCATGCGGCGGTCAAGGCAAGCGTGAGAGATAACATCCACGCCAGGCCCAGACCGACTGATAGTAAGCGCAGGGTCAGAGGAGTTCGATCCCGCAGCAGGTCGCGCACTGGTTGTCCCAGTGAAAGCGACGTGCCCAGGTCGCCACGTAAAGCGCCCTTCATGTAAGAGAAATAGAATCGAAACAGACTATGTTTCTGTTGTTTCTGCCTCGCCTCCCGCAAGGCCTGGACGCTTTGTGCGTTCAAGTGCGGATCGAGTTCACGTTCGTCGGTGTCGAAACCTGGCGCCAGTCTCACCAGCGTCGCCGAGAGCAATCCTCCAAGCAGAACCGTCGCCAGCAACGCCAGCGCATGCCCGGCAATTTTTCGTTGCAGGTTTCGCATTTACTTTCCCGCCGCCCCCTGCGCCAAAATATCCTCGCTGGAAGCATGGTGGGCATGGTGGGTCTGTTTCACCGCATACATGCGACGGTCGGCTTCGGCCAGCAAAGCTTCCACGTCAAAGCCGTCTTCCGGACAGAAAGCAGTGCCCACGCTCAGGCTGATGACCTCGCGGCCGCAGGTGAGGCGTCCGGCCTCGATGGCGGCCTGATTCAGGCGGTCGGTTTTTTCCAGAGCACCTTCGGCCGAGAGTCCGGGCGCAGTGATCACGAACTCGTCACCGCCCATGCGAGCAACGTAGTCATAACCGCGGCACGCATCTTTCAGCCGCAAACTGAACTCGCGCAGCAACTTGTCTCCCTCAAGGTGGCCGAATGAATCGTTAATTTTCTTGAGACCGTCGATATCGCACACCATCACTGCGAGAGAAGTCTTCATGCGGCGGCAGCGGGACACCTCCTGCGCCAAGTGCATGAATAGCGACCGCGCATTTGGCAGCCCGGTGAGGAAGTCAGTGGTAGCCGAACTTTCCGCCTGCTGATACTTCAAGGCATTTTCCACCGACAACGCCACTTTAGAGGCTACGGCCAGAAGAATGCGCAAGTGGTCCGGAGTAAAGGCGTCCAGACTAGAGTGGTACATGGCGAGAACGCCAACGACACCGTTCAAGCCCTGCAGAGGAACGACCAGCGCCGAAGACAGATTCGCGATTTTTGGATCGGCGACGAATCCCGGTTCCACCTGCGGGTTGCCGTTGATGATGGGCTTGCAATTTTCGGCCACCCAGCCGCACAAGCCCTCTCCTACGCGGATTTTCAGCGACGACAGGACGCGAAAATTTTCGCCGCTCACCAGTTCCGGCAGCAGCCATCCGTTGCGGTTCACGAAGACCGCGATGGAGTCATAGGGAATCAGCCGGCGGAGCCGCATCGAAAGCACCGAAAGAGTTTCGCTGAGGCTGAGCGAGTTCCCGAGATCCTGGCTCAAATCGAACATGGCTTGGGCCTCTTGCCGGGCGGATGCGATCGAGGTAAGAAAATCGGTTTCATTCAAAAAGTTTTCGGGGCTTTGCTCAAAACCGGTGGCAGGCGCGAGGCCACGTTCCACGCGTAGATTCTTGGTAAAGCCGGCAGGAACGAAACTGTCTTCAGGAATCTTCGCGATACGTTCCAGGTCCTGATAGCGACGATCCAGTATCCCCACGATTTTCGGATCGAACCACGTTCCAGCTTTCTCTCTCACCGTATCCATGGCGCGATCCAATGGAATGGCTGGGCGATACTGGCGGTCCGACGCCAGCGCGTCGAGGCAATCGACGACCGCCAAGATGCGTGCGCCGATGGGAATTTCATCCCCGCCCAGTCCCGCGGGATATCCCGATCCATCCCACCTTTCGTGATGGGCGCGAACGATTGGAGCCACGGGATAAGGAAAGGCAACGCGCTCCAGAATTTCAGCACCCACGATGGGGTGGACTTTCATCCTCTCGAATTCTTCAGGAGTTAACTTTCCCGGCTTGTTGATGATGTGTTCGGGCACGGCGAGCTTGCCAATGTCGTGCAACAGCGCCGCGGCCCGCAGTGCTTCGATCTCGTCACGCGACAAACCAATTTCTTTGGCAATCTCTACCGCGTAAGTTCGCACTCGTTGCAGATGGGTATGGGTAGTGTGATCCTTAGCTTCGATGGCGAGCGCCAGAGCCTCGATGGTTCGCATGTTGAGCGATGCGATCTGCTCGACGTGACGCTTTTCCACTTCGACTCGTTCTTTCTCGGCTTCCAGTCGTCCGAGGTAGAGGCGATAAGAGCGGTACACCCAATAAATCAGCGGCAGAACCAGTAACGATGTCTGCCAGCCCGCGCGACTGTTGACCACACCCACCAGACCAACTGCTGCGGCGCCCACGAGGTAGTAGGGAAATGACCAAAAATAGCATTCTGACCATACCTTGCGACTGGTCTTGTTTTCCGTGAGAGCGATCACAACGGAGATGGGCAGAGTGTTTGCGAGAAAGAACACCAACGCCGCAAGCATCAACAGCACTGGTTTATTGCCGCCCATTTTCGGGTACAGCCAGTGGTAGCTCCAGTAACAGAGGGCGCTAGCATTTGCCATCATTCCGACTACGTTGAAAAGAACCTTCACAGGGTCGGGGCGATTTCGGGCCTGCCACACGCTTTGGACGAGCGTGGCGGTGCAGCCGATGGCCAGCGTCTCGGACAAGCTCAGCTCCATCACTCCGAGGAGAATGAAAAGGAAATTAACTGACATCGTGCCGTCGATACCCGGCAGTTGTACCTTCAGGCCGGAGGCCAGAATGGCCACCGCCAGATAGCACGCAAATCGCATCAGATCAGCGGATTGCCAGTGCCCTAGAGCAGAGCACAGCACCACCATCCCGAGCGAGACCGTGATCCCGACAAATAGCTTCGTCCGAGTCGACATGGCTTCACTGCTGCTCTCGAGAGAGAGCGACAGACCACGCCCGCCGCACAGGAATATCTCCCTGCACACCTCCAGACGAGGCTGTTCACCTAGATCGTATGGTTCCCAAAAGGTTTTAAATAGCTTACTGAAGTAACCGGGAAAGGCCGGTTTTGGGACTCTTGTTGATTATTTTGTAAGGGCTTCGATCGCTCTGGCATATCCGAGCTTCGATTACTTTCGTTATCCTCCGCGTCCGGTTACTTCCTATTAACAACTGTTCTGTGTGTCAAGATCAACTCCAAACGCGCGGAATGCCAACAGACAACATCAATTCGCAGCCACGAAGGCAAGCCGGAGCCGGTCCCGATCCCTCGGGCACGCCGACTGCGAATATTCTGCATGCAGGCGTGCTGGGGAAAATCGCCATGTTGTCGGCGGATCCAGAAGGCAAAATCACCGGGTGCAATTATGCTGCGCTAAATATCTTCGGCCATAGTCCGACAGAAGTTCTGGATCGGCCACTGGCAGCCTTCTTCATTCGGGAGGATGGGGCTGAGCGCCTTCAATTGCAGCAGGCGATTTTGGCGGCTGCATTGAAGGATGATAACTATCGATCAACCCTTCGCTGCAAGACCAAGTCGACGAAAACGATCGCCGTGGAGTTATCGGTAGCGTTGCTGCGCAACGGTATTTCTGCGCCCACAGGCTTAGTCGCTCTGTTCACTGTGGCTGATGAGAGCCCAAAGGGCACGGCTGTTTCCAAGGCACTGGCTGAAGAGGAGGATGCGGCACACACTGCTTCGCGCGAGATCGACGGTACAAACCTGATACTTGCCAGCCCGCTCATGCACCGATTCATGCGCATGGTGGATCGCGTGGCGGGCCATACCGAAAGCGTACTCATCACGGGTGAAACCGGAACCGGCAAGGAACTGATTGCGCGCACCATTCACCAATCCTCGCACCGGCGCAGCCGACCGTGGGTGGATATTAATTGCGCGGCCCTCCCTGAGAATCTGGTGGAGAGCGAACTATTCGGCTATGAGAAAGGCGCGTTTACCGGCGCCGACGCCTCCAGGGCAGGCCTCTTCGAAATGGCCGACAAGGGCACACTGTTTCTCGACGAAATCGGGGAACTGCAGCTTCAAACTCAGGTGAAGCTTCTGCGGGTGCTCGATGGCTACCCTTTCTACCGCCTCGGCGGGCATCGCAAGATCGCGGTGGATGTGCGAATCGTAGCGGCTACCAATCAGGATCTCGACGCTGCCGTAACTGCGGGCCGCTTTCGCCAGGACCTTTTTCATCGACTCGGGCAGTTCCAACTCCGCGTTCCCCCGCTGCGGGAACGCCCCGAAGACATTGTCGCTTTGGCGGAACATTTTCTCAGCCTCAAGAAACCCGGCAGTTCGTTTGCTCCCGAGGCTGTTTCCGCGTTGCTCTCGCACGCGTGGCCGGGCAATGTTCGTGAACTTCGCAACCTGGTGGCTCGAGTTGCCGTGGAATCGCGCCAGCTCGAGATTAGTAAATCGCAGATCACAGAAGCTATGTCCGGCAATCCGGTGAGCCAGCGTCAATCGGGGTCCATGCCGGTTGGCAATCTCGACAGCGTGGAAGAGCAGATGATCATTCGCGCGCTCGAGCGCAGCGGTGGCCATCGCAGCCAGGCAGCGGAACAACTCGGCATTTCACGCCGTACGCTAAGTCGAAAGCTGAAGGAATACAGCATCAACATAAACTCTGCGGATGCCGCAAACTCGCTGGGATTTATCAGCCTGGAGCAGCAGAAATTCTTCCGGGCCCGCGTGCAGTTGGCGGTTGTGTTGAAGAACCAGCAGGGCGATGAAGTCGCAGTGCAGGGCGTGAACCTAAGCACAGGCGGGCTGGGAGTGGATGGCCTGAGGGAACCAATGAAGTTTACGGGCCTGTTGGACGTCAGCTTTCCGCTGCCCGAAAGCGAAACAGTTTTTCAGGCCAAGGCCCGCATTGTCTGGTTCGGAGGCGAGGGCCGGGTCGGTTTGCGGTTTGCTGTGATTGACCCCGCTCTGTTCGAGCAGTTGCAGCATTGGACGAATAAGAAAATGAAGGACGAAGGTTGGGAATTGCCTGGCGCGTAGAGATGGCGGTTAGAAATGGGCTAACCTTTAGGCACGTTACCCTTGTGCCAAGCTCAATCGAGCCATTGTCGCGCTCGGCGCACTGGCGCAAACTGGTAACACTATGGAAGCCAAGCCAAGCATGTGGAGGGGCGTGAAGAAGAGCGAAAAATTGTCGCTGTTCGTCCTCGCTCTCTGCATTGTCACACTGGTGGCTGTCCTGGTCTTCCACACCTTCTAGTCGAACGATCGATTTTCCTTCCACTACATAGCCAACTAGTGTACTGGCGCCGGCTGAGGAGTTGCCTGCGGAGCCGCCGCTCCCGGATTCGAAAAATTCACCTTCGGAACCTCGCGCGATCCCGGTGTGGCCTCGAAATAGGCTTCATTTGGCTTGAATCCAGCAAACCCGGCGAAGATGCTGTTGGGAAACTGCTGGACGTAAGTGTTGTAGTCCCGCAAAGTGTCGTTGTAACGCTTTCGCTCGACTGCAATGCGATTCTCTGTGCCCGCTAGTTCATCCTGCAAGCGAAGAAAATTCTCGTTGGACTTCAACTGGGGATAGTTCTCTACAATCAGCAGCAGCCGGCCGAGCGCGCCATCAAGTTGTCCATTGGCGGCGATCTTTTCTTGCGGCGAGCCCGCGGAAAGCAGGGCGGAGCGCGCTTTCGCAATGTCACCGAAGACGGTTTGTTCCTGCTTGGCATAACCCTTTACGGTCTCGACCAGGTTCGGAATCAGGTCGGCACGACGCTGCAGCACAATATCAACCTGCGACCAGGACGCCTTCACCGCCTCGTTCTTGCTGACCAGCGTGTTCTTTACGCTCACATACTGGCCAAAAGCGAAGAGGACGACGAGCAAAATAATCGCCACCACGACTGCGACTGCAATCAATGCCTTACTCATGTGAGTCTCCTGAAAAACCGTTCGCGACCTTACGGACCGCCGGTGCTATTCGAATCCAGCATCTTATCAACTGCCGCCGTTACCTGCTCCAATGCCGCGAGATACCGGGAAAAGACGTCTGCCACGGCGAAATCTTTGCGATCGGCTTTGCGCTCGCGGACTTCAAGCACCTGCAGGAAGGCAGAGCCATCAAACCCGGTCTGCTTCGATAATGCCTGAATCGCTTCGCGCTTTCCAATCGGAGCCTCGACGCCCAGCACGATCAAGGAGTGGCGGAAGAGCGTGGTGAAGGAAGAAACAGATCGCGTCAACAATTCCCACATGCGCGCTTCGTTGCCTGAAGCGCGCAGCAAGTGCTGGCGCAGCAACGCGAGTTTTTCTCCCAATTCGTATTCCACCTGAACGCGATGTAGTTTAGTGGGAATTGTCAGATTTTGAAGCACATCCTCGCCAAACAAAACGCGATGGTGCTCTTTTATGTCCATGAGTTCGATGGTGAACACATCAGTGGAGCTCTTAATCTCGGCATGGGTCATGAATAGTGGCGGAGGCTGCTTCTGACCGTCCCACCATTTGACGGCAGGAGCCAGGGCTTGCAGTGCCGCGAACGAGGCGTCGCGAACTACACAGAAGAGATTGAGATTGGAAAACTCTGGATGGAAATCTCCCGTGACCGCCGATCCAAACAAGATTACGCTTTCCAGGTTCGCGCCCGCAGCCGCTCGCAGCCGGCCGACGAAGTCGTTAGTTATTTTCTCCGGAACCATTTGCTTCCTCGCTCGCTACCAGCTACCGCTGGCCCCGCCGCCGCCCGAACTGCCACCGCCGAATCCGCCAAAGCCTCCACCGCCTCCGCCGAAACCTCCGCCCGACCAGCCGCCTCCGCCCCGGTAGCCCCCACCGCCCAGCATGTTGCCAAGCAGCATTCCAAAGAGTATGCCGCGAAGCGGAGTGAAGAGTATGACAAGTACGACGATGATCAAAAGAATAATTCCGCCGGCGGATATTCCTTCCGGCTGTTCTACGCGTTGCGCCGGAAGCGGCGCAAGCTGTGGAGTCGTGATTTGAACTCCCGCATCCTGCCCGATCACCGTCGCCACTCGCGACGCAACCAGCAGCAGCGCCTGATTGTAATTGCCGGCGCGCATGAGCGGAACCGCCTCCCGCTGAAAAGCACCGACTTTTCCGTCGGGCAGAATCGGTTCCAGACCGTAGCCGACCTCGACCCGCGAGCGGTGGTCGTCAATCGCGTAGAGAATCAGCACTCCGTGGTCTGTCGCTTTGCTGCCTATCCCCCATTGATGAAATAAATCGACCGCATAGCTCTCGACGTCTGAGCCATCGAGGGAATGGATGGTGACGACGGCAATTTGGGCGTGAGCTTTCTCGTCGATCTGCCGGCAGATGTTATCCAACTGCACGATCGTGTTCTGATCCAGAACATGTGCGAAGTCGTTCACGTAGTCGGTAGGTTTGAGTTTGGAGACTGGCTCGGCGTGCGCCGAAAGAAGCAACATCAGCGCAACGCAACCAC
Source organism: Candidatus Acidiferrum sp. (assembly GCA_035602195.1). Classification (GTDB taxonomy): domain Bacteria; phylum Acidobacteriota; class Terriglobia; order Terriglobales; family Acidobacteriaceae; genus Sulfotelmatobacter. The sequence continues at coordinate 1,424 of DATNMU010000284.1, read as the reverse complement.
CGAGGAGCCATTTGGCGCAAGAATTCATCGGAAGCAAAATTGTACAGGAACAGTTGAGGATGGCCCGGCGGGAAAAACCGTCGCCAACCGTAGATACGGATGCAGCATCTCAACTTCATGAAATTTCCGCGATTCAGCTACGGATGGAGTGCTGTTCTCGCACTTCAGTTGGTGAGTATCAGCGCTTGTAACACCAGAGACAACCCCGATGAGATACGGCAGCGTACCGCGGAGGCAACCGAGAGCATGCGCCGTGACGCGAAGGCTATGGCGGAAGGCGTGAAAGAGGGGATGAGCCGCGATAAGAAGACTATCAACATCAATAAAGCCTCACGCGAAGATTTACTGACGTTGCCCGACATTAGCGAACACGAGGCTGACCGCATCATAGCGGAGCGTCCCTACGACAATACCGAGGATATGGTAAGGCGCCACGTGGTTCCGCGAGAAGAGTACGACAAAATTTCAGACCGTATCATCGCGGGCCACTAGCCCGATCCCGGTTGTGACTTTCAAGGTGCTCGTGCGATATCATCAAGGGGATGCCCGTTCCCTCAAAGGCCCACGCATTTCAGACTGACGACGCGCGGCTGCAGCTGATTCACGATAAGGTTGTGGCCCGTGAGAGGCTGGATGTAGAGGATGCGCTCGCCCTTTACCGCACGGGAGACATTCTCGCCGTGGGATGGATGGCGAATCAGGTTCGCGAGCGCATGCACGGCGACAAGACTTATTTCAACGTCAACCGGCATATCAATCCCACTAACGTTTGCGTTGCCGCGTGCCGTCTATGCGCTTTCGGCCGCAAGAAAAGCGCACCTGGCGCGTATACGATGGCGCTCGACGAAGCCTTCGAAACCGCCGCTTCCGGATACAGCGAAGCCGTTACGGAGTTTCACATCGTTGGCGGCCTTCACCCTGATCTTCCATTCCAATATTTTCTCGACCTTTGTTCCGGCCTGAAACAGCGCTTTCCCCAGGTGCATTTGAAGGCGTTCACGATGGTGGAGGTCGCATATCTTTCGAGGCGGGCAAAGCTCTCGATTCGCGAAACGCTGGAACAACTCAAAGCCTCAGGCGTGGATTCACTTCCCGGCGGCGGTGCGGAAATATTCGCCGACCGGGTTCGTCACATTATCTGCGATCACAAAATCGATGGCAATCAATGGCTCGATACCGCCAGACTCGCCCACCAGATCGGTTTGAAATCGAACGCAACCATGCTTTATGGCCACGTCGAAAACGATGAAGACCGAGTGGATCACCTGCTCAAGCTTCGCTCGTTGCAGGACGAGACGGGAGGCTTCCAGACATTCATTCCGCTGGCCTTCCATCCGGATAACACGCCGCTGCAGCATCTGCCGAAAACCACGGGGATGCTCGACATTAAACAGATTGCCGTTAGTCGGTTAGTGCTCGACAAT
>DATNMU010000283.1:0-5594 GCA_035602195.1 Candidatus Acidiferrum sp. | reverse complement strand
CAGGTTGAGTGGGTTCGGTGCTTTGCGAAGCTGGAGTATCGCTGGGTTGAGTTTGCGGTGAGGGTGCGGCTTGGGTGGTGCGCGGGCCGGAGAATTCGCGCACGGGCGGCGCGGTTGCCGCCGTCACGCTTAATAAAGAGATAGAAAGAATTGCGGCCAGATTCATTTCCGGCAATTTTACGCTTCGGGATGGATGGAAAACAGCATTAACGTCAACGATAAAGCCGGATAACCACTAAGGGCACGAGGGGGATAAGGAAGCGAGCCAAACGCGCGATTATTGCGTCGCAAAGGACGCGACGCCCGCGCGGCTCGCTCAGATCCTTCGTTCGCGCAAAGGACGCGCTCTCTCAGGATGACAATTCAATGAGAAGTGAGAGCTAGGAGATTACTTGGTTGGCTTGGGCGGCGTTGTCGGCTTCGGCGTCGAGACTGGAGGCGGCGAGGGGAACGCGAAAGCGGAAGGTGGTGCCTTCGCCTGCGGCGGATTGGAACTCGACGGTTCCGTAGTGCCATTGCAGGATTTGATACGTCTGCGCCAGGCCGATGCCACTGCCGTCTTTCTTGGTGGTGAAATACAACTCGAAAATTTTGTCCTGCACTTCCGGCGCGATGCCGGGGCCCTGGTCGCAGATTTCGGCGACGGCGGAAGTTTCTTCGCGATGGGCCTTGATGGTGAGCTGGCCGCCTTGCGACATGGATTGAATTCCGTTGATGACCACGTTGAGAAGAGCCTGCTTCATGAGGTCGAGATCGGCCTTGATGATGAGCGGCTCGGGAAACACGACGCGCTTGATGTTGACGCCGTGTTGCTCGGCTTCGGGATAAGCGAGCAATGAGACATCATCGAGCAGCCGGCGGAAATCGACTTCGACCAAATGGAGTTCGCGGGCGCGCATGAAGTCGACCAGGGTTTGCACGACGCGGTCGAGGCGGTGAATTTCGCTGCCAATGATGTCCATGTGGCGGCGGGTATCGGGATCGAGTTGGGCGAGCTTGTTTTGCAGAAGCTGCAAGTGAAGAACGATGGCGTTGATGGGATTTTTAACTTCGTGGGCGACGCCGCCGGTGACGCGTCCGCTGGCAGAGAGGCGGCGGGACATTTCGATTTCGTCACCGATGCGGCGGACGGATTCAGCGTCGCGCATGATGAGCAGAGCGCCGATCTGCGTGCTTTTTTCGGAAACAAAATCCAACGAAACTTGAACGCGCCGGCCGGCGGCGGCGACGAACTCGCGCTGCGAGAGTGGACGGCGGCGCTCGAATGCGTCGAGGATGGTGGCGGCAAGAGCGCTGCTGCCGGAGAAAACGTCGCGCGCGGTTTTTCCCAGCAGGTCGCGGCGAGGCACGCCAAGGAAGCGCTCGACCGGGGCGCTCACTAACACTACGCGCGAGTCGCGGGTGAAGAGCATCAGGCCGTCCTGCAAGGTGGACATGAGCTGGTCGACGTTCTCTTTCAGGGCGGAAAAAATTTCGCGGCTGTCGCGGATCTGGCGGCCGAGGTTGGCGATTTTGAGAGAGACTAATCCAAATTCGTCGTGCTCAGATTCGCTTCCGGAGAGGTCATCGGTAGCGCCCAGAGTGACGTCGAGGTTGCGATTGATTTCCTTCAGCGGACCAAGAGCGAGGTTAGAGATGGCGGCGGCGAGCAGGAAGGATAGAAAAATCGACGCGATCGAGAAATAGATGGCGTGCAGGAGGCGCGGGGTAATTTCGCTTTGAAGAAAGACCGTGGAGACGCCGATGTGGATGGTGCCGAAGGGGGCTCCGTTCAACTGCAGGGGGAAGCTGACGTCGTAGACTGCGGCGGGGCTGTAGACGAGGCGAAGCTGCTCGCGAAAGCGGGCGGTGGTGACGGCGTGAAAATCGGGGCGCGTGGCAACTTGCTTGCCGATGAGTTGCGGATTGGTGTGGAGCAGAGCCTTGCCGTTGGAATCGAGGACGGAGGCGTCGTAGATGAAGGGCCAGAGGGCGACTTCGGATTCGAGATTGTTTAGGAGGTTGGTGTCCATGGGGAGGTAGTCGGCGAGGGCGTGCCGTACGGCGGCGGGATCGTTGGTGTCGACGCGGGTACTGGTGAGATCGGGCAGATCGTTTTCGGCGAAGTAGGCCAGTTGCTGGGTGAGGCGACTGGTGCTCTCGTAGGCGCTGGTGATGCGCTGGCGCAGAATTTGCGAGATGTAGAGATAGGAGAAGGCGGCGACCATCACGGTAACCATGAGCGTGATCACGACTACGATGATGGCTTTGCGGCGCATAGCAGAGCAGCGACCGAGTGGTCAGTGGGCAGTTCGAGCAAATTAGGGTCAGCCGCGAAATCCTGGAAAATTTGTCTGGCCACTGACCATCGGACACTGATCACTGAATTACTGCGGTTCCTCCTCCTTGACGGGAGCGGCGTCGGCGGCGCTGCTCCCATATTCCTTCAGCTTATTATGCAGGGTTTTGAGGCTGATTCCGAGGATTTCCGCGGCCCGGGTCTTGTTGTTGCTGGTGGATTCGAGGGTCTTGAGGATGAGCATTTTTTCGGCTTCGCCGACGGTGGTGCCGACACCGAGGCGGACGGCGTCGGGATCGTTCATCGAGGAGCGGAGGGGAGCGTGGCCGAATCCGGGAGGGAGATGTTTGGTTTCGATCATGCCGCTGTCACAGACGATGATGGCGCGTTCGATGGTATTGCGAAGTTCGCGCACGTTGCCGGGCCAGGAGTAAGCGGTGAATTGATTCATAACAGCTTCACTGACAGCTCCGACTTTGCGGGAGTGCTTGGCGCCCATTTCCGAGAGGAGAAGATCGACGAGATCGGGGATGTCTTCTTTATGTTCACGCAAGGGCGGCATGTGAATGTTGAAGACATTGAGGCGGTAATAGACGTCGCTGCGCAGCTCGCCGCTGGAGACGGCTTCCTCGGGAACTTTGTTGGTGGCGGCGAGGACGCGGACGTCGACGGCGGTTTCGACTTTGCTGCCGAGGCGGCGAAGTTTGTGATCTTCGAGGACGCGCAAAAGCTTGGCCTGAGTGCCGACGGGCATTTCACCGATTTCGTCGAGCAAAAGCGTGCCGCCTTCGGCGAGTTCGAAACAGCCGGTGCGGCGTTCGAGGGCGCCGGTGAAGGCTCCTTTTTCGTGGCCAAAGATTTCACTTTCGATCAGAGTTTCGGGAATGGCAGCGCAGTTGATGGCGACGAAGGGACGCTCGCGGCGAGGACTCAGCTGGTGGACGGTGCGAGCCACGAGTTCCTTGCCGGTGCCGCTGGCTCCGGTAATGAGAACAGAGGCGGTGCTGGGAGAGACGAGTTCGATGAGGCGGAAAATCTCCTGCATTTTTTTTGACGCGCCGCGGAGTTGGCCGAGCGAGCCGGAGTCGCGCAACTTGCGGCGGGCACTTTCCAGTTCGGCGCGGGTTCCGAGCAGAGCAGAAGCATTCTGCAGCATGGTGCGCAGGCGGTTGGTGTCGATGGGCTTGGTGATGTAGTCGTAGGCGCCCTGGCGCATGGCTTGCACGGCGCTATCGATGCTGCCCTGCGCGGTGACGACGATTACGGCCATCGCCTCGGAGTGCTGGGCAAGGCGCTCCAGCAATTCGATGCCGCCCATGCGCGGCATCTTGAGGTCGGTGACCACGATGGCGGGAGTCCATTGCGTGGCCTTGTCCAGGCCTTCGACGCCGTCGCGCGCGGTATCGGCGCGATAGCCCCAGGAAGAGACGAGTTCGGCCAGGCCGGTGCGTTCGTTTTCTTCGTCCTCTACGATCAATACTTTTTCGTGGCTCATTGCTTGATAGTTCTTGCTCGACAGGCAGGTTGTTCTGCTCGTTCCACTGCTAGACCAAGAATATAACCATACGCGGCAACCTTCCTGGGGAGCAAGGGTCTGGAAGGCCACCCGGAGCGCCTACTGCCACCAATGTCAATATTTCGACACTACCTTTACCATGTTTTGCAAGATTTGCACCTGTTCCCAGCTGCCCGGCAATGGCAGGTGGATTGCACTCAGAGAAAGCAAGAGGGTCGATTTAACAGGATGGACGCCACTTATATTTTTCTTTGTGGAGTGATGTGGCATAGGTTTGGACAACCGGAAGCAGGCGAAGAACTTCTGAAGGCTGCTGATTCTACAGATCCAGAGTTAAGAGTAGTCGCCCTGGATGTTCTGATGAACAGCCAGCCTGAGTCAATGTTTTCCTTGAAGAACGATTTGAAGGAATGAATCACGTTCTGGTGATTGACGACGACCGGGTGCTAGTTGACCTGCTGCGGGAGTTTCTCGCAACGGAAGGATTTACGGTGGATGCCGCTTACGACTACGCCAGCGGCATAGCCCGAGCTGTCGACGAAGCGCATGACTTGATCGTGCTGGATGTGATGCTTCCTGATGGGTCGGGTTTGGAGCTTTTGAAAACACTGCGTGCGTCGTCCAAAGTGCCGGTCCTGCTTCTTAGCGCGGCGGGCGAAACGGCGGATCGAATTATTGGCCTGCAAATTGGAGCGGACGACTATCTTGCAAAGCCGTTCGAAGCTCGTGAGCTGGCAGCTCGGGTACATGCGATTCTGCGACGTACCCGCGATGTACCGAAGAATGAGAATGAAATCAAGATCGGCGATCTCGCGCTTTCTGCCAGCCGAAGAGCGGTGTCTCGCTCCAAAATTCCGGTCGAATTAACGGCTGTCGAGTTCGATCTGCTGGAGTGTCTGCTGCGTAATGCAGGCAGCATCGTGACCAGGGAAACTCTTGCCGAGAGAGCGCTGGGCAGGAAGTTAACTGCATTTGACCGCAGTCTTGACGTGCACATGCACAATCTACGGAAGAAGATCTCGGCGAGAACGGATGAGCGAATCAAGACCATCCGAGGTGTCGGCTATGTGTACGCTTCACTGCCGCAAAATGTCGAATAAATTCGCATGGCTGAGGATACTTGTTGTCGCATTTCCACTTAGTAGTGCTTGCCGTGCCACTTACCGCTTTCCATCACTACTTTGCTTCACAGAGATTGACCCTTCTTAACCATTCTTAACCGTCTATTGGCCCGGTGCGGAATCTAATTCATTGATAGCCGATAAAAAGCCGTCAAAGGAGGAAGGCATTATGAGAGTTTCAAAGGTAAGCATGCTTGCAGGTTTCATCATCGCATTTACTCTTATTTTCGAACTGGCTGCTCACGCGGACGAGGCGAACCAGATGGCGAGATTTACGTTCAGCCAACCGGTGCAGGTCCCGGGCCGGGTTCTGGCCGCGGGCACTTATGAATTTGAGCTGGCAAACACGGAGTCTAGCCGGAATATTGTTCGGATTCTCAACGCGACAGGTACTGAGGTTTTGGCAACGTTTGAAACCATTCCGACCGAACGGACAGGGGACAGCGATCCGATTGCAGTCACACTTGCAGAACGTCCGGATGGTCAACCTGCCGCTATCGTGAGCTGGTTTTATCCTGGCATGGAGACTGGACATGAATTTATGTACTCCAAACAGGTGCGGGGAGAGTTAGCGCAGGATGCGAAGGAGACCCTGGTAGGGGAGCATGGAGTCATGGTCAATTCTGTCGCAAGTGGAGTAGGCAACTAACACGCTGCTACTGCTAATGACCGGCATTCG
>DATNMU010000282.1:0-9520 GCA_035602195.1 Candidatus Acidiferrum sp. | reverse complement strand
TGGGCTGACGGCGAAGGATATTGACGTGCTTGTGGGGTACATCGTGTCGCGGGATATTTGGTACGTGGTGCCTGTTCGGGCGTTTGTGCCGAGAAAAAATTTGTGGTTCTATCCGGATGGAAGCGAGAAAGGAGCGATGTTTGAGAAGTACCGGGAGGCGTGGTGGGTGATCACGGGGAAGAAGTAAAGGCGGAGGTGGCCCCGGGGGAATTGCGGGCTGGGTCCCTCGCCTTCGCACCGGGCAAGCGAAAGCGGGTGTCTACATCAAGCCATCTGCCGATGATTACGAAGAGCCAGCCGAGCCGGGCATGGGCGATCCAACGTCCGAAGAGGCGGGCCAAGTGCGTGCGTCATATTACGGGGTGACGTGGGGCCGCCGACTCTGAGGCTTAAGTTTGTTGTAGTCGCGGGTGTAGGCTCGGAGACCAAACTGCGGCGTGCTCTTGGTATACCCGGCGACCAGTTGGTCCTGATAGTGGTCGAGAAAAAAGTCGAAGGGATCGCGCGGATCCATGTCGATCATGACGAGGTCAGCGTCGTGCATGGTGAGTTTGCCGAAGCGCATATCGCTGTGGCGGAACGCCATGTAGTTGCCAGCCTGTTTGGCGGCAAAGCCGGGACGTTGCGGGGAGCCGAAGGTGAGAACGATTTCGTTGCCGCGAATGTTAACCGCAGTGACTTTTCCTTGTATGCGGGGTGCGGGGAGGATTTGTTGTGCATCGAGAATGAGATCGTCTTTTTCGACGGTGATGCCCTGGATTTTTTTGGTGTCGATGAGACTGCTGATATCGATGCCGAACAAATCCAGAAGACCTTTCACGGGCAGGTGAGCGGCTTTGATGTGGTCGGTGCGAACCCGGATACGACCGTCGGGTTCGGCGGAGAGAGTTCCGGTGGTTTCAAACGGGACGTCGGCTTTCTGCGGGAGCTTGCCTTTCATGATGAGCTGATTGTTGTTGCTCTCGAGGCTGAGGTTCTTGATGGGAGCGTCGGAGGCAGAAAAGACATTTTCGTTCAGGACCTGGGCGAGCGCGTTGCAGCTGATGGAAATTTCGGCGGAGGCGAGAACGAGGGTGAAGGAATTCTTGTCGTCGAAAACGACGGTGGCTCCGGGCTCGGTGGGAGTGAGCGACCCCTGAAGTTGGGCGATGTGGACGGCGACCGAATCGGAGTAGTGATAAAAGACGTTCTTCATGGCGAACTCGACCGCGTGGGCATCGGGGGTTGCGGGGGATTGACCTATCGAGGGGAACGGCTGGAACAGCGCAGTGAAGAGGAGCAGCCAGAGGCACAGTGACCTGATTATCATTGGAATAGGATGCCACAAATTCGGGAACGGCAAGGGCACTTGAGGGCGTCGCCATTCGCGGGCGAAGGCCCCCGCGCCACGTTTACGCGACTAACTTTTTGAGGGCTTCAACGTTGCGGCGGTCGTCGCCTGGCTTATCCATGGGAGTTTCGGCGATGAAGGCGGCGTGGGCAAGGCGGAGATCGTTGAGCAGGATTTTAAACGGGGCGAGACCGATGGTTCCCTTCCCGATGTGCTGATGGCGGTCGAGCTTGGATCCGCGGGCGGCTTTGGCATCGTTGCAGTGCATCACTTTTACGTTGTTTAAGCCAATAGTGGCATCGAGATGCTGCAGCGTTTGATAGATGCCCTCTTCGCTAACGATGTCATAACCTGCAACGTGAGTGTGGCAAGTATCGATGCACGCGGCGATGGGAGCGATGCCGCGCAGCCGGTCGATCACTTCGGCTACCTGCTCGAAGCTCCCTCCGAGTGAAAATTCGGAGCCGGCCGTGTTCTCAATGAGGATGGTGACTCCCGCTTGCGCCAGGTCAAGGCGTTGCGTGGCGGCCGCAATGGCGGCGGCAGTTTGCAGCAGTCCGGCTTCGCGATCAGCTCCACGGAATGAGCCGGGATGAAGGACGAGATAATCGGCGCAGATGGCAAGGGCTCGTTCTACTTCCCCGCGAAAGGCCTCGATGGATTTTTTTAGAAAGACTTCGTTGGTGCTGGCGAGGTTTACCAGGTAGTTGGTGTGAATGACGAGCGGCTTGAGATTGTATTGGGCGCGCAGTTCCAGCATTTGTTCGCAGAGCGGATTGCTGAGTTCGTAGGGCGCCCACTGACGGGGGCTGGTGGAAAAGATTTGGAGCGTGTTGCAGCCGAGCCGGTAGGCGCGTTCGGCGGCATTGTGGATGCCTCCAGCGGTCGAGGTGTGAACGCCAATGCGGCGGGATGTGAGGCCGGGCGGGCGTTTCGAAGCAGGCCGGGCAAGGATGTCTTGTTCGCGGGCGATGGAGCGCGGCATGAGGAAAGTATAAGGTTTGCAGACCGGTCGTAGAGACATAACGATCAAAGTCTTTACGAACCGCAGTTTCTTTCCAGCAAAATCCACTGCAATCTTCGCGTGTTAACATCAAGCTCTAACCTGTCTGCATGCGAATTCTCTTCATCGGCGATATTTTTGGACGGCCCGGACGCAGCATCGTCAAAGACCGGTTGCCCGGCATCGTCCGGGATCAGGCCATCGACCTGATTATCGCCAACGGTGAAAACTCCGCCGCAGGTTTCGGCATCACCCCTGCGCTGGCTGAAGAGTTGTTCGAGCTGAACGTCGATGTCATTACCACCGGGAACCACGTCTGGGACAAGCGCGAGATTATCGATTATTTTCAGATGGTCGAGGGCAATGGACACGGTCCGCAGCGCCGTCTGCTTCGCCCCGCAAACTATCCTGCAGACATGCCCGGCTGGGGCATGTATCAAGGCCAGAACGCGAAAGTTCCTTATGCCGTGATCAACTTGCAGGGGCGCGTGTTTATGGCCTCAAACGACGATCCGTTTCGCGTCGCCGATCAGCTGTTGCAGAAGATTGATGCCAAGATTATTTTTGTCGACTTCCATGCCGAAGCGACTTCCGAAAAAATTTCACTCGGCTGGTATCTCGACGGCCGCGTTACTGCCGTGGTCGGAACGCACACGCACGTGCCCACGGCCGATGAGCGCATTCTGCCGAAGGGAACCGCTTATGTCACCGATGTTGGCATGACCGGACCTTACGACGGAGTGATCGGAGTGAAGAAGGAGCTGGTGGTAGGCAAGTTCTTGAACGGCATGCCGGTGCGCTTTGAGCCGGCTACGGGCGACGTCCGCCTCTGCGCCGTGGTGATCGACTGCGACGAAAAGACGGGTAAAGCACGCGATATCGAGCGCCTGATGCTCAGCTAAATCTATTTGTAGGCAAGAAAGCCCACTCATCGGCGTTCTTAAATAGCGAATATTGGTGCGAAGGTTGCAGTTGAACTCAAAGGTACCTTGCACTAATAGGGCTTTCGAAGAGAAGGCGGCGGGTTAAAATCGAAGCCAATGCGTCACGCGTTGTCCATCCCCGCAATGATTTTTCTGGCAACTGCTCTCGGCGTTCCTGCTTTTGCCGTAACCGATTCAGTGGTCGATGCGCCAATTATCTCCTGCGGCAACGGCATACCCGGCGGCGTTACCTGCGCCTCCACTAAGAAGGGCCTGAAAGGAGCCCGCAGTGCCTACGCCCACGGCCGAAAACTTCACGAACACGGTCGCCTGGAGGAGGCTCTCACTGAATTCAACGATGCTTCCCGGTTGGCTCCGGAAGACGCGCTCTACCTTTCCGCGCGCGAGGTTACGAAGGCGCAGTTGGTCTTTCAGCATACCGAGCGTGGCGACGGTTTCCTGGCTGACGCCCAAAGAGAACAGGCTGCGGCCGAGTATCGTTCCGCTCTCATGCTCGATCCCGACAACGCCTACACTCGGCAACGGCTCGCGGAAGCAATGCGCGATCCTTCCGCCTCCTCTCTCGCCAGACGGACGTCGCTGACCGACTCCACTGAAATTCACCTTCAACCGAAGGGCGAGCGAGCGACTTTTCACTATACCGGCGATGCCCGCGGACTTTTTACGGAACTGGCCGCAGCCTACGGCTTGCAGGTTGAATTTGACGACAGCGTGGCGGCCAGAACAGTACGCTTTTTCGTGGACGACGTTGATTTCACCACTGCTCTCTCCCTGGCATGCAAATCCAGCAAGACAATGTGGACGCCCCTCGCCGCGCACCAGTTCCTGGTCGCCGCAGACACTCCGGATAATCACAAGCAATTCGATCGCATGTCGCTGGGTACATTTGAGGTTCCCGGAGCGAGCACTCCGCAAGCAGTAACCGAGGTGATCAACTCGCTGCGGAATGTGTGCGACTTTCAGAAGATCAGCACCGGGCAGGGTGGCACGGTCGAAGTGCGCGCACCTCAGCCGATATTGCGGGCCTGCGCGACCCTGTTGCATCAGTTGAGTAATGAGCCGCCTGAAGTGATGTTCGACATTCAAGTCTTTCAGATCAGCCACACCTTTGCCCGCAATATCGGGCTGCACATTCCAGACACTTTCAACCTGTTTAACATTCCCGTCGCGGCGCTGGCAGCTCTGGGAGGCCAGAACATCCAACAGCTGATCAATGAACTGATTGCATCTGGGGGCATCAACCAGGCAGGCAATACAAGTCTGTCGGCGCTCCTGGCTCAATTGCAGGGTCAACAGAATTCCATTTTCAGCCAGCCTCTCGCTACCTTCGGAGGTGGGCTTACTTTCTCCGGCCTAAGTTTAGATCAACTCTCTGCCGCGCTGTCGCTGAACGAGTCGTGGTCGCGTAGTCTGAGTCACGTCACTCTGCGGGCTGAGCAGGGTAACGAGGCAAATTTACATCTCGGGGAGCGCTTTCCCATCTTGAATTCTTCTTTTGCGCCCGTTTTTAATTCGCCGCAGATCGCTTCGGTGATTGGGAATCAGAGTTTTGTCCCACCATTCCCGTCGATCAGCTACGAGGATCTAGGCCTGAGCCTGAAGGCAAAGCCGGTGATTCATGGCGACGGGCAAGTGAGCCTCGCACTGGAGCTGCAAGTACGTTCCTTAACCGGGCAGAGTGCAAATGGCGTACCCGTAATTTCCAATCAGGAATACAAAGGAAGCATCCGCGTCGACGATGGCGAAGCCGCAGTAGTGGCGGGAGAGATTACGAGTAACGATACGCGGGCGATGACCGGCATCCCCGGCCTGGGCATGGTCCCCGGCCTCAATCAAGCCATGGTGAACAATACGGTCACTACAGAAGATGACGAACTGCTAGTCGTCATCACGCCGCACATACTTGCCAATCATGACCGTACGACGGATGAAATCTGGGTCAGTCAAAAATAAGATCAGTCAAAAATAAGATCGGGCTCTCCGCGAGGAAGCCCCGATAACCCAACCAGTTCAGTTCCCCTGTTTCGCGGCAAAATCCACAATTCCCTTCAGAGTCGTCGCCGGAACCTGACTCACATTTCCGATGGTTCGCCCATTGATAAAGAGAGTTGGTGTGCCGGTAACGTTCACCGCCTTACCCAAAGCCAGTGAGGCCTCGATATGAGCCTTGGTTACGGGAGTGGCAGCGCAAGCCGCAATATCCGCGCCTTTCACGCCAGCATCATTGGCTAGTGCTGTCAGTTTTTCATCCACATTCTCGGCGGTAATATCCGCCTGAGTCTCGTAAGTCTTGGCGATGAATTTCCAAAAAGCTTCGCTCGAAGCATGGCCTACACAGTCCGCATAAGCAGCGCCCTTCGCCGCCCAGTTATGCATCTCCAGCGGAAAATTCTGAAAGACAAAACGTGCATTCGGTTCCGCAGCAATCAGGCTCTCAATCGCCGGCTGCGCGGCCTTGCAAGCCGGACACTGCAAATCGCCGAACTCGACAATGGTAACCGGCGCATCTTTCGGTCCGCGAGAAGGACCTGTAATTCCCTTATCCAGCGTTTTCTTCGCCGCATCGAACGGCCTTGCCCCGAAAGGAATAATGTCGCCAATCACCGCGTGTTCGCCGTCCGGCGTGACGTAGAACCGGCTCAACTGCTGCCCCTGAGGACTCGCCAGAATAACATCGACCTGTCCCAATCCCGGCACCGGCGCCGGTTTGATGCTGGCGATCTTCCAACTGATTTGCGCTTCGTAACCGAAGGTCTGCTGCATAAAAGAATCTACCGTTGCTTCGGAAGGCAGTTTGACGGCCGCTTCCGACGCCTGCTGCTGATCCGCGGGCTTGGCAGTCCCTGCAGCTTGAGCCGCCGAGAAACTGCAGGCCATACCAAAAGCCATGACGAGAACGATAACTACACTAAAACAATTACGCATTGTTTCCTTTCGCTTCAGACCTTCTAAAAATAACTGGGATTTGTCCATCACCTTCAAAACTGACTTATTTCAAACCTCACTCTTCGCAGCGATGGGAAGGCGGCGACCGTAGCCGAAGGCTTTAGGGGAAATCTTGATGCCCGGAGCCGCCTGCTGGCGCTTGTATTCAGCGCGATCCACCATGCGGACGACCCGCTTCACAACTTCAAGGTCGAATCCGCGGTCGGCGGCAATTCGTTCCGCGGAATGGGCGTCTTCTACGTAATCCTCCAGCACGGCATCGAGAATCTCGTAAGGCGGCAATGAGTCGCTGTCTTTCTGGTCAGGCCGCAACTCTGCTGAGGGCGGCTTTTCCAGCGTGGCCTCTGGAATTACCGGGCGGCGCGAATTCGCGTAATGACTCAGCAAGTACACGAGGGTTTTGGGCACGTCTGAAATGACTGCGAGACCACCAACCATATCTCCGTAAAGTGTACAGTAGCCCACACCCAGTTCGCTCTTGTTGCCGGTGGAGAGCACGATCGCTCCGAACTTGTTGGAGAGCGCCATCAGCAGCGTGCCGCGAGCGCGCGACTGAATATTTTCTTCCGTAACGTCTTCGCTGCGTCCGGCGAAAACATCTCGCAAAGTCTGCCTGTAGGCATCCACCGCCGAATTGATGGGCAACAACTCAAAGCGAATGCCCAGGTTTTTAGCCAGCGCGCGAGCATCCTCGATTGACCCTGGAGAAGAATACGGCCCCGGCATCCCAACCCCAATCACATTCTCCGCTCCAACGGCATCGGCGGCGACCACAGCCGTGAGCGCCGAATCAATTCCACCGCTCAGGCCGATGATGGCCTTTTGAAATCCGCACTTGCGCATGTAGTCGCGCGTTCCCAACACCAGAGCCGAGTAGACACTGGCTTCTTCGCCTTCGATCCGCGGATGAAAATCGCCCGTCAGAGTTTTCGAATCGAAATAGATCAGGTCTTCTTCGAAGGACAGCCCTTGGGCAATGATCTTGCCTTCTGCGTTGAGAACGATGCTGGAGCCGTCGAATAGCAGGCTGTCATTGCCGCCGACCTGGTTGACCATGGCTACCGGAACTTTGTGTTGGCGAGCAATAGATGCCAGCATGTCGCGCCGCAGTTCACGTTTGCCAATCCAGAACGGCGAGGCGGAAATGTTGAGCACGAAATTGCCGCCGGCGCGAATCAGCGCCTCGATCGGATCGACTGTGTACAGGCGCTTGGGCCAGAATAGCTTGTCATTCCAGGCGTCTTCGCAGATGGTGAGCGCAACTTGATTGCCGCAGAAAGGAAATACCTTTTGACTCTTCGCCGGCGCGAAGTTGCGCATTTCGTCAAAGACGTCATACGTGGGTAGCAGCATTTTCGACTGCAGAAAAGCTATTTTGCCATCGCGCAAAAGCGCAGCGGAATTCATGACAGACTTGCCAGTCTCAGAGTTGGCAGGAGTAACGAGTCCGCAAATAACGGCGATTCCGTTGGTTGCAACGGCAATCTGTTCAGCACTCTGGCGATTGCGCACGACGAAAGATGGTCGCTCCACCAGATCGCGCGGAGGGTATCCACATACTGACAATTCGGGGAAGAGAATCAGCCCCGCGCCGTTCGCTTGCGCGCGGCGGGAGAAGTCGATCATCTTGGCGGCGTTGCCGGAGAAATCTCCGACCGTGGGATTGATCTGTCCGAGCGCGATCTTCACATCTTTAGTGTAAAGCCGAGACGCGCGCAGACCAAAATCGCGTTCGGCGTGCTCGATCGAGAAGCGTCGACGACAGAACTAATCGCCCTAATTCTTATCTCCGGGAAAAACCGTGTGCTTGGGCGCTGGTACCGGCTCGTCGCCTTTCTGGTCTTGCCATAAAACTTTATTCAGTTTCGCGGCGCCCGCAGCGTCGGGCCGGGAAAAATCCATCTTCACCGATTCAGCAGCGCCGCGCGCGTCCCGCTGGTTGATTTCATAGATCAGCCCGTTCGCAAGATTGCGATAATCCGCCTGAAATGCGCTCTGGGTTCCCGCTCCCGTAAACATCGGCCCCATCGCGGGGGCGTAGGCGTCATTCTGATTCATGGGAGGAAGGCCCAGCAGCATTTCCATGGTGTGAATCAAGTTCACCGTGGTGTAGAAGCGGTGCTCGATGTGAGGCTGGGCAGCGCTTCCCGGTGAATATTTACTCACCACGAATGCGATCGAGCGGTGCGCATCCACGTGGTCAGCTCCGTTTTGCGCATCATCTTCAAGAATAAAAATCGCTGTATCGTCCCAGTACGGGCTATGCGAGACAGCATCGACAACCCGGCCCAACGCGAGATCGTTGTCGGCCACCGACGCCTCCGGCCGCGGGTGTTCGGGACGTGTGCCGCCAGTGTGATCGTCAGGAAGATAAAGCAGAACAAACGCTGGCAATTGGAACTGCGGCGTCTCGTTCGTTTCGCGTGCGCGCACATAGGCGCTGAATTCATTCAGAAATTCGTCCGCGCGCAGTTGGTCGGGATAATCAGTGTTGAAGTCCGGAAAGAGCGGGTCAAAGTGGTTGCGCAATATCGCTTTCGTCGGCTTGACCACTTTGAACAGCGGTACCCCCCATGGCCAGGGGCTTGCGGCTCCGTGTGGATTGCCTACATTCGGAGCCAGAGGCTCTCCCTTGTGAACTTCTGTACGCGGACAACTGGCTTCCTGCGCCGAAGGAGTTCCCTGCTGGGGCGACTCCACTTTGCGAATCTTGTTGCACCACGCGGCAGCCACGAATTCACCGTAGTCACGATAGCTCAGGCCGTGATGCGCGAGGTTATCCCAGAGAAATCCTGTGGAAGGATCGTCGACATCGGGCTCATTGCGGTCGAGTGGTATCTCATCGGCCACGCTGCCGCCAAAGTCGTAAGTCCGCTCTTTGCCTCGGTAGGCGATCTGCCAAGTCTTTTCGTTGTAATCGCTCGTTATGGCGGCGGTTGACCAAAGATGACCATCTCCTGAAACTTCTCCGCTGTCATAAAAATTGTCGAGGACGCCGAACTGCAGTGCCAGTTTGTGTTCGTTCGGCGTGATGTCGGCGCCGTAAAGCGTCAGAGATGGATCGCCATCGCCAATTTTCAGATCGCCGAGCACCTGATCATAAGTGCGGTTCTCCTTTATGACGTAGATAACGTGCTTGAACGGATTCTTCCCGCCGGAAAATTGAATCGTCCCCGGGTTCTGGTGCAGCAGGTTGTCGTTCTCCACGGTGCGGGTAAGCTCTTCAAGTTTGCCCAGCGTCGACGGAATATTCAGGCGAGCAATTGAGCCACGCAGCAACGTCGCAATGTAAGGATG
>DATNMU010000281.1:0-18150 GCA_035602195.1 Candidatus Acidiferrum sp. | reverse complement strand
CCCACTCAGAATCATTTGTCATCAACAGCAATCCCTCGCTCCCCTGGTCTAGGCGGCCAACCGGCGCAATCCAGGCCCGATCGCTTCCCGGCTCGGCCTTTTCGGCCATCTGACCCTGGTTTAATGGACCATGGTTTAATAGACCCTGGTTTAGCACTGTGTACACCGTTGGTCGCCCCTTCTCGTCGGCGGCGGTAGTTACCACCCCGCGAGGCTTGTTCATCATGAGATAGATTTTTCCTCGTTCCTGGATCGCTTCGCTGTCGACTGCAACCTGATCTCGCTTTTCGAGGACCGGCCTTTCTGGATCGCGACTGATCTTCCCATTCACGCTCACGCGTCCGGCGCGAACTAATTCGGCGGCGTGCGAGCGCGAGCAGTAGCCGAGTTTCGATAGCACTCGCGCCAACCCGATCTTGCGTCTCACCCCCGTCTTCGTCATCCGCTTCATGCTAAATGAGAAATGACAACCACGAAGAACACGCAATCCCACCGAGAAGTCCTTCGTGCAACTTCGTGTCCTTTGTGGTTCACTAGCACTTGATACAATTCCCATCGCCACCGAACAGTCAAAAGGAGATCTCATGGCCCCGCAACATCCTCCTCGCTTTCTGAAGATCGTGGGCGACGCGAAAACGCGCGTGCGCGAAACCACCGTGGATGACGTCAAAAAGAAGATGGATGGCGGGAGCAAGTTCACCCTGGTCGACGTCCGCGAAGAAAGTGAATTCACCAAGGATCACCTGCCGGGCGCAATTCATCTGGGTAAAGGCGTTATCGAGCGGGACATTGAAGCGCGCGTGCCCAATCTCGATGCGGAAATCATTCTCTACTGCGGCGGCGGATTCCGCTCCGCTCTCGCCGCCGACAATCTGCAAAAGATGGGCTACAAGAACGTGATCTCGATGGATGGCGGAATCCGCGACTGGCGGGAAAAAAGATATCCGCTGACCAGGGGCAGCTAACTCTCAGTTCTCAAATGCAGCGCATGAAAAAGAGTGAATTGCAGCAGTTTTCGTAAGCACTTGCCTCTATCCACTTATGAATGCTCGCATCTTCTTCTGGTCGCTCACATCGGCGCTTGCCGGATTTCTCTTCGGTTTTGACACGGTTGTTATTTCCGGCGCAGAAAAAACAATTCAAGCCCTCTGGGGCCTTAGTCCCGGACTGCACGGCATTGCCATGGCCTCCGCGCTCTACGGTACTGTTGTAGGCTCTCTGCTGGGCGGCTGGCCGGCAGATCGCTTTGGACGCAAAGCGACGCTGCTCTGGATCGGCCTGCTTTACTTTCTCGGCGCGGTCGGTTCAGGTTTAGCTCCGAACGTCTCCGTTTTCATTCTGGCCCGCGTCATCGGCGGATTGGGCATCGGCATCTCCACGGTCGTAGCCCCGATGTACATCTCGGAGATCGCCCCGCCGAAGCATCGCGGACGACTCGCCGGCATGTTCCAGTTCAATATCGTTTTTGGCATTCTGGTCGCTTTCGTTTCAAATGCCCTGCTGGCAGGCATCGGCGTGAACGCCTGGCGTTGGATGCTGGGCGTGGCCGCTTTCCCCTCGCTGCTATACGTTCTCTTTTGCTTCGGGCTGCCCGAAAGTCCGCGTTGGTTATTGGTGAAGAAGGGCGACCGTGAGCAGGGTTTGCAAGTGCTGCAGAGAATCGAACCTGCGGTTCCAAAGGAGCAGATCGCCGCAGAAGCTGACGCCATCATCGCTGCATCGTCAGAGCAAGTCACGTCAGGACACTTCTGGACGAAGCGTCTTCGCAAGCCAATCCTGCTGGCCATCCTGGTTGCCTTCTTCAATCAGATGTCCGGCATCAATGCAATTTTGTACTTCGCTCCGCGAATCTTCGAACTCACCGGCCTCGCCGCGAAAGCCGCCTTGTTGCAATCCATCGGAATCGGGATTACCAATCTCGTATTCACGTTCGTGGGCCTTTGGCTGATCGACCGGCTCGGCCGGCGAACGCTTCTTTACATTGGCTCATTCGGCTACATCGCATCTCTAGGCTTAGTCGCGTGGGCCTTTTTCACGGGCCATCTCTCCATCGTGCCGGTTTGCATTTTCGCTTTCATCGCCGCGCACGCCATCGGCCAGGGCGCAGTCATCTGGGTATTGATCTCCGAAATATTTCCCAATCGTCATCGCGCGGAAGGACAAACTCTCGGCAGCTTCACTCACTGGATTTTCGCCGCCTTGCTCACAACATTTTTCCCCAAGATGGTTACCGCCTTCCCGCCCGGCTACGTTTTCTTGTTTTTTGCCGGCATGATGGTGCTCCAACTAATTTGGGTGAAGACGATGGTTCCTGAAACGAAGGGTGTGCCTCTGGAGCAGATTCAGAAACAACTGGGAATCGCATAAGCCACTGATTGAGCTCGGAACCGTCAATTGACGGTGAGTGTAACCGCCTGTTCGCAACGGTTGTGAGGGAGCATAATGTCGTCGAGGGGAGTAGGCTGTCCCCTCGCGGAATGTAATTCGGACGCGCTGGGTTAGCTGACTCCTTGGGAGATGAATATGCAAGGAACGGTTGAGTGCACCAGGTGTCACGCGCACATGGAGTCAGGCTGGGTGCCGGATAACACGCACTCTGGATTGCAGCAGGAAAACTGGTCTCCGGGGGAGCCCCAGCCGAGTTTCTGGACGGGCCTGAAAGTGGAGAAAAAAAATATAGTCATTCCAGTCACCACGTTCCGGTGCCCGAACTGTGGGTACTTGGAATCGTACGCAATCCCGCAAAGCCAGAATGGTGTCCTGGTCTCAGGGAAGAGTTCGAGCCAACGGCAATTAGCTGCTGTGCTGATTGCGCTTGGGCTGATGGCCCTCCTGATAGCATTTGGAGTTGTTTTCCTAATTCGAGCGAGGTGATCTTCACCCGGCATTTCGCAGAACTCCGCGAGAGTTCGCCCCGCGCAACAATGAGTGTAAAGGCCTGGTTACGACAGTTATTGAACCTTCAGTCTGCTCCGGTTAGCAGCCGCCTCGCGCACCATCGCTAGACTGGCGTCGTTCAAGCTTAGCGCGCCACAGGGGTAGAGTGCGACCCAGGCAACGCTAGGATTGAAGCGAACTTGCAAAAGAAACACGTATTCCTGATCTGCTCGGAGCGGAGACTTAGTATCCGAAGTAGTCATCAATTCTGGTTTGTCGACGTCAACGTTTGCTAGTAGTGGCGGGTGCTCCTCGGGCTTTTTAATCACGTTGACGATTTCGAGGTCCCGGAGTTGCGGCGACCGTCCGTTGTAGAGCGGAGGGCTTAGTTCGACTGTTTTAGGGCGGGCGACTGCAATTACATCCGCGAGCTGCGCCACGCGTTGTGACAACTCCGGCGTGCATGTCAGGACTTTTGGCGACTGACGGATATCCTCAACCGATTGTGCCCAAACAGTCGGCATTAGATCACGCTCTCTGCAGGAGAGGAGTCTCGTGAGACAGCTCAGGTCGAACTGCATCAAACGGGATACTTCATCTGTGTTCGCATCTGGGGAAAACTCCGCCCAGACTATCACCGCAGGAGAGCCCCCTGTGTCAGCGTTCAACCACTCGGGAAAGGCCCCGACGAGGTAGTTGGGATGCAAGAGGGACTGCTTTAGCTTGACATCTGGTTGCTCGTGCGAACTCCACCCGCTCCGTCGCTGTTTGGTGTCCGCATAGCCCATCAGCGTGCATTCTAGTCGGCCCTGTCCGTCGCATCCTCGTCCCAGCGTCCAAACCGAAAATGAAACAGATGTGAGAGCCTTTCCCCGTATTTGTGCCCACGCATGAACGACAGCCGGACGCAATCCGAGCCACTCGAGAGGGCGAGGGATGAGTGCCGAAATAAAAGGATCCGAGAAAATACGACCCTGGGCGGCCTTCGGCACGAGTTGAAAACGATAAATGCACTCGTCTTCGGTGCAAGGATTCTCCGGCCCGCGCCACTGCTCAGAGCCCCACTTGCCGACGACGACCTTCACCTGCTCTGCACTCGCCTTTTCCAATTCCAACTCACGCACGTCTGACAAGAGTCGCTCCGCTTGTCTGCGAAACGTGTACTGCTCAATCCGAAGATGGACTGAAACACCGGCCACGAGGATAGCCGCGCTCATGGCGGTGAAAAGCGCGGCCCGTTTCGCAAACCTGGGCAGTCTCATACTTGAATTGGACACCGAGAAGGAAACTGTAGCCAGCTATCGTTGGTAACCTCTCCGACCATGCGCAGAATTGTCATCGCAGGCAGGCAGTGAACGGCGATCACTGTTGTAACGTCCCTATTTCACTCGCCGACCTCATTTCCCGGCGACACCAAGCTCAAGGCCGCAGAACATCGGAAGCTTTCAAGGCCGTGGCAAAGCCGGCAACGCCACCTTCCGCTGAATCCCCATTCCCTCCACAACCGTATAAATAAAATCCGCCGCCACATCTCGTAGAACTTCGGTTTCCCCGTTCGGCCAGCGAATACTCACTTCGCTCATTTTGTCTTCTTTCCCCAGTCCAAAATGTAACCGCAAATCATTCTGTGAGAGATAGCTCGCTCCCCCGCGCACTTCACTCAACTGCGTCAGCGTGCCAGCTTTCACCGTTACGCGAGCGCCGATCGCCGCCTTGTTGCTTTTCACGCCTTCAAGCTTGAACAGCACTCGATGGTTCCCGCTATCGTTACGATTCAGCAGCAGCGATGGCGGCTCACCCACATTCAGCACCACAATATCGACATTGCCGTCATTGTTAATGTCTCCAAACGCCGCGCCCCGCCTCGATTGCGGCGACATGCTGGCCAGCACCTGCGAAACATCATCAAACGTTCCGTCGCGGTGATTGCGGAACAGCAGCATCGGCTGCCGATACGGCGTGCCGCCGGGAATCGTATCCACCTGCGGATACACGTGCCCGTTCGCCACGAACAAATCGAGCCAGCCATCATTATCCATATCAAAGAACCCCGTGCCCCAGCTCACAAACGGATAGGTCGGCTTCATCAACTTCGCCCGCACGCTGACGTCCTCGAAATTATCTTTGCCGAGGTTGTGGTACAGAGTCGAGCCTTGCTCAACAAAGTTCGTGACCATCATCGACAAACGGCCCTCATGAAGATAGTCGCCCCAGTCCACGCCCATGGAGCCCTGTTCCATGCCGTCGCCACTCAACGCGACCCCATCCAGCAAGCCCACGTCTTCAAACGTTCCATCATGCTTATTGCGATACAGAAAGTTCGGGCCAGCATCGTTCGCCACGTAAAGATCGGGCCAGCCGTCGTTGTCGTAATCGCCCCAGGTCGCGCCCAAGCCATAATAATGATGCGGATCGTCGACTCCGGCCTTCTTCGAAACTTCTTCAAACGTTCCATCACCCTTGTTGTGAAACAGCAGATCCGATTCGCCGGGCAGGCCCCACGGCCCGCATTGCACCAGCACTCCTTTGAATCGGCAAAAGCGCGGATCGTCGCCAAACTGCGGCAGCTTATCCATATCGACGTGAACATAGCGCGAAACAAAAAGATCGACCCGGCCATCGCGATCATAATCCGCCCACGCCGCACCAGTGCTGAATCCTCCCGCCCCGACCCCAGCCTTCTCGGTCACATCTTCAAACTTGCAGTTACCTAGATTGTGATAAAGCGCGTTCCCTCCATAGCCTGTGACGTAAATATCCTGCTGCCCGTCGTTGTCGTAATCCGCCACCGCAACGCCCATCCCCCATCCTTTGCGATTAAGGCCGGCTGACTTCGTAATGTCGCTGAACTTGAGATCCGCGTCCTGATGATAGAGCGTAATCATCGCGTCCCCACCCGCGTTGTAACGCTGGACAGTTGAGCCGTTGACGGTGACGATGTCGAGCTTGCCGTCATTATCGCAGTCGATCAGCCCCACGCCCCCGCTCATCGACTCAACAATATATTTTTTGTCGGGAGAAGAAATGTGCGCAACCGTGAGCCCGGCTTTCTGGCCGATGTCTTCAAACTTTGGGAGCGATGCCGCTGGACTGGGTAATTGAGTTTTCTGCGATGCAGAACTTTCTGGAGATCCAACTTGCGCTTGAGCCTTTGCAGTACCCACCATTCCCACGCACAAGAGAAACGTCCACACGGAAAGCGAGGCTCGCATACGCAGGCCGATTATACAGGCGTGAAAGCAGTTGAGATTTTGTCGGGAAGTAAACCGAACGAGGGACTTCAAGAAGAACCGCGCACAAAACAAAACGTCCCAGACTCTGTTCGAGTCTCGGGACGTCTGTTGATCAGCCCTCCCCCAAGTGCTGCTCGAAAACAAGACTAGCCTCGCTCGAAGATTTCGTATATGGCTCTAGCGTGCCATCGCTTGGCACGAACGTGTAGCTGAACTAAGTCTTTCACCAGCAATTATTTACGCTATGACAGGGACGTTACTGACGCCCACCGTACCAAACACTCTTCGATAACGTTCGATTTCCGACGCCGGCCCCAGTGCCTTGGCAAAATTGTCAGAAAGCTTTACCGCTGGACGACCTTCTACATTCGATACTTTGCTGATCAGGCTGATGGGGTCGAAGCCACTCCCACCGCTCGGATCGCAACCGCGGAAGTCATTCGTAAGCAGCGTGCCCCAACCTGCGCTGAATCGAATGCGTCGGCCAGGAGTCCACTTGCGCCGGTCATGAAAATCTTCTGCACTGCGAAAATCCGCTGGGGTCACTCCGCGCGCCAGAGTGCCGCCAAAATAAGCGTGCAGCCCCAGAATGTCATCAACATCCAACGCATCCGATGCGATCATGAGTTTCTCATGCGGTGCACGCCCGCGCTCCTTCAGCCATTGGATATATTCATCCCCGGCTATATACGGA
Organism: Candidatus Acidiferrum sp.; assembly: GCA_035602195.1. Lineage (GTDB taxonomy): Bacteria > Acidobacteriota > Terriglobia > Terriglobales > Acidobacteriaceae > Sulfotelmatobacter. The sequence continues at coordinate 11,346 of DATNMU010000281.1, read as the reverse complement.
TCCTTGCTGTCGACGCGTTGCCCGGTCCAGTCCGCCGCCCAGTCGGCAGCGCCCTCCAGAAATTGCGTGGTCCCGAAAGTGTCAGGCAGCATAATGCGCAGCGCGCCTTCATAAGTTTGCTGCCACATTTCGAGAACATGATACTGAGAAGCCTTTAGAGTTTCGTCGTCCGGCGCCAGTGCGGCAAGCACCATGGGGATCTCATGCGCGTTGGTGCCAATCGCCTCCAAGTCATGCTTGTGAGCGAGAAAGGCATTTGACGTTCCCGTGAAACCGCTGCCCAGATTCGCAGCCATGGCTTCCACTACGTACTCTTGCCAAAGAAAACTATGACGCCGGCGGGTGCCGAAGTCAGCCACGCTAAGATTCGGAACGTCGCGCAGCCGCTCGATTTTGCTCCACAACTTGGTCTTCGCTTTCGCATAAAGAATGTCGAGGCCGAATTCGCTCCGCAGCTTCAGATTGGCTCTGGTGCGAAGCTCGTTGATGATCGAGAGCGAATAGAGCTCCCACATTGTTGTGTCGGTCCATAATCCGTCGAACGACAGGTGAAAGCGGCCATTCTTCACCGAGAGTTCGTAATCCGATAATCTGAAGTCCCGTTCCAGCCATTCCAGGAAGGCTGGCTCAAAAATTCCGCGCCGCCCATAAAAAGTGTTCCCCGCGAGCCACACCAATTCCGATCTGCGAAACCGCAGCTCACGAGCATGGTCCAACTGTTCGATGAGTTCCTCGTGAGCGAACGTATCCACAGGGCCCGTCGAAGAGCGGTTGAACAATGAGAATGAAACCCGTGTCCGCGGATAATGCTTCCAGATAAACTGCAGCATCAGCAGCTTGTAGAAATCAGTGTCGAGCAAAGAGCGCGTGACCGGGTCCAGTTCCCAGTTGTGATTGTGCGCCCGCTCTGCGAAGTTCACGATCATGAACTACTATCCTCTTCTGCTGTTGTAACAAAAGCAACCGGAAGCCGCTTACCGAACGGGTGGTCATACAAAAGCACCTCCGGTTGCCGGTCTCTGGGTATCCGCGGACAACGGTCGATCCGCATAAGATTAAGCGGCTGGAAGCGCCTCTCAACCTACCTTTTCTGGTTGCGGTGGTTCCGCAAAAACTCGTTGCGATACTCTTCGTCTCGAAACGCTTCGGTTCCCCCCGCCCGAGTAGTCGAGAGCGCACCGGCAATATTTCCCGCGGACAGGCAACTTTGCAAATCGCCGCCATTCAAGAACTGATGCAGGAAACCCGCATCGAAGCTGTCACCCGCTCCCACGGCGTCAACTATGCCTGCCTGCAGCGCGGGACTGGCAAAACGTTCGCTGCCCCGGCGCGCAACCGCTCCTTCCGCTGCCAGCTTCACCACAACCGTCGGCACCATCGAAGCCAGCTGAGACAGGGCGCATTCAATACTCTCCGTGCCGGTGATCTTTTTTGCCTCTCGCGCATTAGGCAAGAAAATGTCCACATAGGGCAACACGTCTTTGATATCGCTTCGCCATTGATCTTCCGGATCGTCGTTAGGGTCGAGCGAGATTGTAAGGCCTTGCTGCTTCAATTGCCGGCACAATTTTACGACGTGCGGTCTGAGACCGCGTTGCAGATAAAACGAAGACAAATGAAAGTGCCGTGAATTCCCGACATAATTCATATCAAGATGTTCCGGCGTGAGCTCGAAGATGGTCCCAGGAAACGTAAGAATGGTGCGCGAACTCGGATATTGCAAAATGACGCTTAGACCGGTCCGGGCTTTCGGATTTCGAATTACTTGTTGAACATCGACTCCGCCCGCCGCCAGACGCTCAAGGGCGATGTTTCCATGAGCGTCGCCGCCAATGTAGGAAACAAAACCGACGCGACTGCCTAACGCCGCCAGGTTATGTGCCACGATTGCAGAAGAGCTGCCAAGCGTCAGCATCATATTGTTAGCGAGCACTTCTTGCTCGGGGGGCAGAGTTTCAGGAAGTCCATAAAGGATCAAGTCGAGATTGAGTTCTCCCGCTATCGTTACATCGAATCGTGCCAAGAACACCTCCGCTGTTCCGGGTAAAAGAACGATTTGAGTTCACGTGAAAATTTACGCCTGATTTTAACGCAAACGGTTTTGCGACCCGCTTGCGGGGATGCTAGACTGCGCAAATGGCCACCAAGAAGAAAAAATCGACGAAGGCGAAGCATACGGCGGGCATCAGTGCGGCAATGAAGAAAAAGGCACAAAGGCGCAAAAGCCCCAAGAAGGCCGCTAAGAAAGTTAAGAAAGTAGCGTCCGCGAAAAAAAAGATAGCGAAAAAGAAAAACTTGATGCCAGCAGGCCGGCCGAAGACCGCCAGCACCGTTAAGCCAGCGAGCGCCAGAGCACAGAGTAGCCGCGCCAGCCGACGTGGCACTTCATCCCCGTTTTCCCGTGAGACTGCGAGGCTTAGCTCAGGCGGTCAATCGGGTGATCTGCAGGGATTGTCCGACAGAGAAAATGTGGATTCAGAAAGTGTTGACGAGTTGGTTGAAGAAGGCAACGCCTTCGAGGCTGGGATAGTCTCAGGCGTTGAGGATTCCGCAGGACGCGAGGGAAAAGAAGTTCGCACCCGTGAGGTGCCGGAGGACGACGTTCCCGGCGAATACCTGGACGAAGAGTGACGCAATCATGCGGTTCGGCCGCCGAACAATGTCGGAATACGCGGCGCCTTGCGGGACCACTGCGTTCAGCGGGAGAAATGCCCCCATCGAACACCTAGCGAGTGGAGGATAATCGCGTCTCCGATGGTCAACTTGTCCGGATGAATGACAACTTCGCAGGCATAGTGGACAACGGGATTCAAAGTCAGACACCAGTGCTCGTGGTCTACGATCCCCTCACAGTGTTGACAAGCTGATTGGGCGCTGTACTGATTGCTCTGATACGAAACCGCGTTTTCGTAAGATATAAATATATCTTTCTCGCATTGATGAAGGCAGTCGCGGAGCTTACCTCGTTCGGGCAAGATCAACTCTTTCTAGGCAACACACCGTCGGGCCTACGCTAACTTCGTTGTCTGCGCACAAAACTCGAGGACCTTCCCCCATTGCGCTGGAAGAGCCGGTTTCTTCCTCTTCCCTTTCTTGAACCTCTTCGGCGTGTGAAATTCAATTACTTTTGCCATAACAGACCTCTTTTGAGTTCGTCAGCCTAGCGAGCTTCCGTTCGATAGCTCTACCAAATCCATCCGCATTGGCAACGTACCGAATCGCACAATCGGACTTTTTGCAACAGTGCTTTACAAATAGCGCATGATCTCATCCACATAGGGTCCTCCCGAGGCTGCCGCGAGACGCAATTTGCCTCTGTCCTCCAAATCCCTTAAGCGACGCGTTCCCTTCGCCAACATCGCCCAAGCCAGGCTCTCATCGAACTCGCGTCGTAACCATCTCTTCAACCATCTGGATGCAATCGGATTGCCATTGGCAGGTGTTGAACCTACTACCCCGGATCATTGCCGATCCCGACGCCTGCGCCAACTTGCACATGGCGCCGGCGAGTGCATCCCCCATTCTGCCGGCTTATAAGGTTGTACCCGTCCGCCCCGCGGATATCTCTTTCTGGAGGTTGGATTGCACGCAGTGGATGCCGGCCCCTGCCTGGCGAAGTTCTACTAGAAGGCCGCCCGAAGCGCTATCATGTTTCACTGTCGGAGTGAGTTACTCTAACCCACAGTTGAGGCTTGTAAATGTTACCGGCCCCCGAGCCCATAGTCTTCGTCCTCGATGACGATGACTTAGTGCGTGCCTCCATCCAAGGCATGCTGAAATCAGTCGGCTTGCGTTCCCAGACCTTTGGCACGGCTCAGGAATTCCTACGCAGCCAGCGCCCCGAGGGGCCGAGTTGCCTGGTTCTGGACGTAAGACTTCCGGGCGTGAATGGTCTGGACTTTCAGCATCAGTTGATTGGCGCGGGCATACGCATTCCCGTTATCTTTATCACCGGCCATGGAGATATTCCGATGACGGTGAAGGCCATGAAGTCCGGGGCCGTCGAGTTCCTGACCAAGCCATTCCGCGACCAGGACTTGCTGGATGCGATCCATCAGGCTCTGGAACGTGACCGGGCAACCCGCCAACAGCAGAGCGAACTCGAAAAGCTGCGAAAACGCTACGACTTACTGACTCCCCGTGAGCGCGAGGTCATGAGCCACGTAGTTGCAGGCCTCCTGAATAAGCAAGTCGCAGCTGAGCTCGGTACTAGCGAAATCACCGTGAAGATTCAACGTGGGCACGTTATGCAGAAAATGCAGGCAGAATCATTGGCGGAGTTGGTCAGAATGGCGGAAAAGCTCGAAATCTCTCCCCACAAGAGGTAGCGCAGGCCCCCCGCGAATGAAAGCCTTTTCAACTTCAAGGTTTCTGCGCGCCCTCTATGCCTGCGGCCATCCTCGGCATTTCGTAAGTATAAGGATGAGAACTTACATACCAAAGTATGATTGTGCCGGTTCGACGACGCTTCTACCTTTTTAGCCATGGCCATCCAAAGCAATAAGGGCTTAGTGGCGATCGTTGATGACGATGACCTGATGCGCAGCGCCTTGCAAGGCATGTTGAAATCGGTGGGGTTGTCGTCGCAGGCTTTTGCCTCCGCCGAAGAATTCCTTGCGTCCGGTCAGCAGCATCACACTGCATGCCTGATTGCAGATATCCGCATGCCCGGAATGTCCGGGCTGGAATTGCAGGCCAAGCTGAACGCCGACCATTGCAGAATTCCGACCATATTCATCACCGCACATGGCGACACCAAAATGCGGATGCAGGCATTGAGGGCAGGAGCGGTGGAATTCCTGGCAAAACCATTCGACGATGAAAGCTTGCTCGAGAGTGTTCGGGCAGCTCTTGAAAGCTAATCCCGACAGGCAACGCGTACAAGCATGAGGGGGCCTCTGTGGCGGGTATCCAGATATTACGGACAGTCGATCAAGCTTCTTGTGAGCGCAGATTCGAGCAGGTCATTGGCAATAGTCCTGCGTTGGAAGCGGTGCTCCAACAAGTCGAGCGTGTCGCGCCTACTGATTCCACCGTTCTTATCGAGGGAGAAACAGGCACTGGCAAGGAGCTGATCGCCCACGCGATTCACAACATCAGCTTGCGTTGCGGACGGCCATTCGTAAGGTTGAACTGTGCGGCCATCCCTCTGGATCTCCTGGAAAGTGAGCTTTTTGGCCACGAGAAAGGTGCATTCACCGGAGCTATAGCGCAAAAGGTCGGACGTTTCGAGCTGGCCGACAAAGGCACGCTCTTTCTCGACGAGGTGGGCGATATGCCGCCAGCATTGCAACCCAAATTATTGCGCGTGCTGCAAGAACAGGAGTTCGAGCGCCTGGGTAGCACCCGGACTCACAAAGTGGATGTTCGTGTGGTGGCCGCCACCAATCGCGATCTCGCAGAAATGGTGAGCGGGGGCCAATTTCGCAGCGACCTCTATTACCGTCTGAATGTCTTTCCCGTGATGTTACCGCCGTTGCGGGCGCGCCCCGAAGACATTCCCGCCCTGGTGATGCATTTCACCGAGATTTTTGGCCAGCGCATGGGTCGCCCAATCGAGCACATTCCCGCGGAAACGATGTCCGCGCTCAACTCCTACCAGTGGCCGGGGAACATCCGCGAGCTGCAAAATCTAGTGGAACGCGCCGTAATTCTTTCAAAAGATGGCGTCCTTCCTAATCCTTTACCAACGACAGGAACGCCCAGCGCTGCCATCTCGACGAATACAACCACCCTGAAGGACTCCGAGCGCGCTCTGATTCTGCAGGCCCTCGAAGATGTTGGTTGGGTGATTGGCGGCCCTAAGGGCGCAGCCACCAAACTTGGCTTGAAGCGCACCACGCTGATCCACAAAATGCAGAAGCTCGGAATCTCCAGACATTCTTCCCAAAGCCATGATCAGGTTCCACTCGCTGACTCGGGGCCGCATTTCTCGCCTCCATTGCAGTAATGTCGTTAGCGTTTACTCGAGTGAAACGAAACTACTGCAGACTGTGTTTAGTCTTTTCTTCGAAGTGTCCGTGTGCGTCCATCTGCGGATAGCAGCGTCGGAATCTGGACAGTGGCGCCGATCCGCCAGGCTCAAGCCTTCGCCAAATTAGCCGCGAATTCATTCGTCTCATTGGAATAGAAAATGCATCACGATTCTCCGATTCGGCGCCATCTTCGTATCGCGCTGAGGTGATAGTGATGTGTTCGCATAACCCGATATTACTTTTGGCCCGTCGGTTTCTCCTTCTTGTCATCTGCTTTGGAGTTCCAGCGGCCCACGCGCAAAGTTCGATTTCCGATGTCCACATCGAGCCCAGAGTTCAGCTGAACATCGGGGCCAACCTCGCCAGCCGCTACCTCAACACCATACGCACACGCGTTGACTTGGTGCTTGTGCCAGTAACTGTCACCGACCCCATGAATCGAGTCGTAATAGGTCTCCAGCAAGGAAATTTTCAACTCTATGAAGGCAAGCAATCGCAGGAGATTAAACACTTCTCCCGCGAGGATGCGCCGGTGTCGTTAGGTGTGATCCTCGACGTGAGCAGCAGCATGGAAACGAAGATCGAACGCGCTCGAGAAGCGGTGCTGAAGCTGTTGGAAGCGTCGAACCCGCAAGACGAGTTCTTTCTGGTCACCTTTTCAAACTCACCGCGAGTGGTCCAGGACTTCACCCAATCGATCGGAGACGTACAAGAACAATTGCTCTTTGCCCGTCCTAAGGGAAGCACCGCACTGCTCGACGCTATTTACCTTGGCCTCAACAAAATGAAGGAGGCTAAGTATGCGAGAAAAGCGTTGCTGATTATCTCGGACGGTGGCGACAACCACAGCCGCTATTCGGAAAACGAAGTGAAGGCCAGAATCAAGGAATCCGACGTCCTTGTCTATTCCGTTGGCGTTTTCGATCGGCAATTCAATACTCGCGAAGAGCTTCTCGGTCCTGCGCTTCTGTCAAAAGTCTCTGAGGTAACCGGTGCTCGGTGTTACACGCTCGACAATCCCAATGATCTTCCCATGATCACCAAACATATCGGAGTTGAGCTGCGCAATCAGTACGTCCTTGCCTATACTCCGACCAACTCGAACAATGATGGCAAGTGGCGGAAGATTAAAGTGAAATTGACGTCCCTTCCCCAGAACATCCCGCCACTGAGCGTGCATGCAAGGACTGGCTATTACGGACCGTCGCAATAGCGTCGCGGCTTCGACTTTTGACAGAGAAATGTAACGGGTGAATTCACAGAACGGTCCGTCATCTTTCGACCCTCGGATCGAGCCGGCGCCGAGCGATTCCCTAGCCCTTCCACTGCGAATTGCGGATGACACTGCAGAAGTTCATCCGTTGGAATTTTGGGTCCTTGTCCGCCAGCACATCCGCCTTCACATTGCCAAATGTCGTCTCAGGCTTGTGCTTGATTCCATCGTAGAAGGCTTGGATGATGTCTTCTTTAAAGTGCTCGCTGCGCGGATACGCGGCTATGATCGCTTCGCGATCCGCATCGGAGAATTCCAAGTAGGCGATTCCGAGAACATCCATCTCGACACCGTTCGTCAATAAAGCAATTACTGGGTGCATGTACTGGGGAATGCCCGGCGTAGTGTGTAGTGCAATCGCTGTCCACACAGTGTCGATCTCTTGCTGAGGGATATTGTGCTGCCTCAGGAATGCTCGCGCACTGTTCGCACCATCCACCTCGAACCGATCCGACTTACTGCTGTAGCGCGGAATCAACCCCATGTCGTGGAACATCGCAGCAACATAAAGCAGTTCGGGATCGAACCCCAATCCCTGCCTTTTTCCTGCGAGAGAGGCGAAATAATACACGCGAGTCGAGTGGTTAAACAACAACGGTGACTCGGTTTCACGCACCAACTCCGTCGCTTCACGAGCAAGTTTACTGTCGGGAACCGTTACCCCCGCGATCGAAGTTGCTTCTATCGTGTCTCTTGTTGTAGTCGACATATCTAAAGCTCCTTTCAAATCCTTGAGCAGGTTCTATTCCAAAGGCCTTCAGCGTGCACGATCTGTGCAGGACTCGACTGGTACTTGCAGAACGGCACATTCGATCTTAACCGGGTGATACGCGGGTGGGAATGAGAAACTGGCGCGCGCATTGGCCCGCGGTTACGCCGGCGTAAGGGTGACCGGCGATACCGCATGGCTGGAAAAAAGGGACTGGAAAGACTTCGGTGAATACCAAGACTCACTCAGCCGCTCCGTTGCATGCGAACTGCTTGCTTTCGCGTTACGGAATTCTTCCCGTCCACAGATTATGTGCCAACCGCTGGACACAGGTGTCGACCGATGGTCAGGACCCCCGCCTCATTCTTTCGCTCGGCTTTTCAGCATCGCGCAAAGCTCTTCATTTTGAACCCTGCCCAGCGAATCGAATAACGGCGGCCTTGGCTGTTCAATTGCTTCACTGCACCCAGGTAACTTTTCGTCGTATTGCTGACCCATCCAAAGGAGACAAGAAATGGTTTCCAAATCTCGCGAGACGATCGGCATCGCCGTGGCTCTGTCGTTAGTTACTGTTTTGAGCATAAAGGCTCAAGATCAGGGGACCGTAAGCGTTCCCGTCAAGTCAAGCTACCAGTTCCCGGTTGCTGAGGAGGACTTTTCATCTTTCTTTAAAAGGATCAGCGCCGATAAGCCAGCCGTGCAAGCTCGCCAGATGAAGGTAATAAATGACCGCTATGATCTTAACGACCGTCCCGATCCAAATGCCAAGATGAGCCGCGGGAAGCCGATCCAGGCCGGCGTGCGAGTAAAGCTCCCCGCCAGCGTTAGCTGGGATCAGCTTTCAGCGATGAATCCCGAGGATATTCGCGCCAAGGGTTTGTTTCCCGCTGGCTTTCTCCCTCTACCTCATCCTAAGAACGAGGAAGGGGGCATGGTCTTTCCACATTTTGCGATTGAAGAAACTAAAAAGCAGACTGGAAGAGACTTGCAGCGATTTGATGTGGACTTTGACATACCGGATCACTTCCTGCCCGAGTTTCCCGCAGCGATTTTCCTGACCACGCGCCCCGACCTCGGAGATGTCTCCCGTGGACAGTTGGTTACCACCAACAACTATTACGAACTTTTCAACGGCATCCTGAACCCAAAGCAACTGGAGGGCCTACGGTTGTTGCTAACGCCGTTTGCGCAGCAACAGTTCAACGAAACCGCAGATCGCCGCTCGGAACACCCAAGTCTCGGCGTATCGTGTCTTGATTGCCACCAAAATGGCAGCACCAACGGTGCCACGCATCAGGCAGGGGACGTCCGTCCCCAGGAAGTGCGCCACCGGATAGACACTCCAGCCCTTCGCGGAGTCAACATTCAACGACTGTTTGGTTCCCAGCGGGCATTGAAAACGGTCGAAGATTTCACCGAATTTGAGCAGCGTGCAGCCTACTTCGACGGAGACCCCGTCATCGCGACCAAGAAAGGAGTCAACATCCTAGAACGCGGCAGTCAGGTTCACGACATGGGGGAATTCCAGGAGATCCTGGACTTTCCGCCTGCCCCTAAACTCGACGTCTTTGGCAAGCTCGACCCGCAAAAAGCCACGCCGCAAGAACTCCATGGCCAGGAGGTTTTCTTCGGCAAAGGAAAATGCTCGGCTTGCCACGAGGCTCCCTTTTACACCGATAACCTCATGCACAATCTGCACGTCGAACGCTTCTACAAGGCACAAGTCATCAACGGTTTGATCGCGCCCTCGGGCGGAGACGGTCCGATCAAGACCCCGGTTCTGCGGGGTATGAAGGACACACCACCCTACTTCCACGACGAACGCTTAATGACCGTGGATGACACCGTCGAGTTCTTCAATTTGATTCTGGGCACAAAACTGACTCCCCAGGAAAAGAAAGACCTAGTGGCATTCATGCTGACGTTGTGACGTCTAGCGAGGGCAGGAGCCACGTACCGGGTATGAATACGAGCCCACCGTGAGAGCGCGTACGGACGGGAAAGGAGATCGCCGCAATTCCGCTTTGCTGGGACGTTCACTGTTCTCTACGGTGTGCTCAAAATTAGGTGGATGCAAACGATCCACGACGCGAAGTGCCCGCCAAAGGAATTATCGGGCTGCTGCCGAGCCTCCATGAAAACCCTCCCCCCCTGCTTGAACGCATCTAGCTAAACATCCGACACTGCCTGTTGCTGGTTACGGGGGACACGGGTGTCCAGTTTGACTGTCTGGTCCGACGCTTCCTATACTTCTCCACGCTACGAATTCAGGTTCCAGGAGGAGTCCCATGCTGAAGCGTTCTCTGATAGTTGTCCTGATTGCTGCCTCCGTGACTTTCGGTTACGCAGAAGACCATGGCGTCCAGCAACCAAAGCTAAGTCCGCAAACGAGTGGCACGACACAATTGCTGATTGCTGTCAGTCCGGTGAACTCGCGTGTGGTCTGGGCAGCTGGTACTGGCGGAACGTATGTTGTCACCACCGACGGCGGCGAAACCTGGAAGTCCGGTGTGGTCCCCGGCGCAGAGGGCCTTCAATTTCGCGACGTGCAAGGGGTCAGCGATAAAGTTGCCTACTTAATGTCCATCGGAAACAACACCACGGATTTTCGGATCTACAAAACCCTTGATGGTGGCGCCACTTGGACGATTCAGTTTACGAATGAGACAGTGAATGCGTTTTACGATTGCTTCGCCTTCTGGACTCCGCGACGGGGTGTCACGCACAGCGACTCCGTGAACGGAGTATTTCCCGACATCCGCACAACTGATGGAACGACCTGGCAGTCCATCGCCGCCGACATGCCGCCGGCGTTGCCCGGGGAAGCATCGTTTTCGGCAAGTGGAACCTGCATCGCAACCCAGGGCGGACGAAATGCCTGGATTGCCACGGGCGGTTCAACCATCGCCAGAATCTTAGCCACTCGAGACGAAGGCGATACCTGGAACGCGTATGACACTCCGCTGGTCAGTTCTCCCAGTGCGGGTGCGATCTCCGTGGCTTTCCGCGACCCGTGGAATGGAATTGTGGCTGGAGGCGACTTGGCCGCAAACGATGCTGCTGACGCGGCAACCTCCAACGATGGCGGCCGCACGTGGACTCTCACCAGCAAGCCGCCCGTGCAGGGAGCCATTTTCTGCCTGGCCTATGTGCAGGGCGCCGGCCACGCGGATTTTGAAAGAGGCGATCAGGAAGACAATCATGCGGTTGTCATCACCGCCGAGACCGCCCCGAACTTCGACTCAGGATCAGCGGCATGGACTCCAGATGAAGGGCGCACTTGGTTCACTCTGCCCGGAGTGAGTGGCTACTGGGCAGTCGCCTTCGCCACTCCGAAGGCTGGATGGTTCGTAGGCAATAACGGTCAGATCCTGAAGATCAGCTTCTAA
>DATNMU010000280.1:0-8750 GCA_035602195.1 Candidatus Acidiferrum sp. | reverse complement strand
AGCCTGGCACGGTTTTTCGCCACCTCCTACAGCGACGTTGCTAGTACGGTCACCGCCATCTTCTTTTCCCGGAATGCCGTTTCGGCTGCAATCAGGATGGCACTGGGCAGTTCCGTCTAAGTTCTTTTTGTGCTCAGAACTTGGCTCGATGTTGCTCGACGTCTGAACTCGGACTCTAAACCCAAAAAATCAGGACACCGCGCGATCACAAGGAGGCATCTTGATTTTTGTCGGAGGACTCCTCGCGCTTTTTCATTGCCGATTTGAAAGCCTCTAATACTTTCCCCTATTCCTTTGCCAAGCTCAGGAAGTTTCGTGGACCCAACACGAGCAAAACAATTCCAAAGACTAACAACAGATCTGTGGGCCGAAAAATTCCTTCAACCATAGAAGACATCGTCGGGGTTGGAAGAGCTGCGTATACGCAGCTGATGTTTTCCGTTCCTTAGAAGACTCTCCCTGCGCCCCGAGAGCTCTCTTGCGAGGAGCCATCCTAAACGAGTTCCAGCTTCTCCGCCGGGATCTTCAAGGCCATCTGCTTATCGATGTTCAGGTGTGCCTTAAGCATTTCGCTGGGGACGCGCCTGAGCCACTGGTTAAACGAAACATCCATAAACTCGTCAGATGCGAACATCTCCAGGACCACCAGGTCGGTATCACCCGTGTTTTCGAAGTAGTGAGGTGCGTTGGAGGGAACATAGCCGACATCGTTGGCACTAAAGTCCATTGTGCGGGCATTATCGACAGGAAAGAATACGGTCATGCGACCCTTGCCGGCGATATAGTACTGCCACTCCGAGGCGTTCGGGTGCCAGTGCAACTCACGCATGTGTCCAGGCTTGATGATCAACATGGCCGCGGCAACATGCTTGGAGACCGGAAAGTTGTGTGAGTCGACGATGCGAACTTCGCCTGCTTCGCTGGTTGACGTCGGCTTCATTGACCTCAGATGGAAGGTGTACTGTTGCTTCGGTGCTACTTGCTCGCCGCCGATCTCCGCCTTGTCCTGTTCGAGCGAGTTGGGTAGATTGCCGGGGAAGATGTAAAGTGGCGCCCCGGGCGTTTTAGAGAAGACACTCTTATCGAGGCCGGTATTCTTTGCCAATACCTCGGGAGGTGTGTGCGCCACCCACTCCGAGAGCAGCATGGTTCCGTCTTCAGAGAAGTCGCCCTGATTGAAGACCAGAAGAAACTCCGTTCCATCCGGGCCAAGCCCTTGAATGGAATGCGGGTGGCCGGCGGGAAAGATCCAAAGATCGCCTTCGCCCACGTCACCGATGAACATGGTGCCATCGGGCTGCATCACCGTGACACGGGCATTGCCATAGAGTACATAAGCCCATTCATCAGCAGTGTGCCAGTGCATTTCGCGATAGCTGCCAGCAGTGAGGCGCATTTGGACGCCGGCAATATCCTGGGAAGAAGGAAGGACGCGCTGAGTCACCTCGTGGGTCCATCCACCTTCTTCCACTCGCTTTCTGGCCAGATCGAAGGAATACCAAATGGGCACAAGGTCGCCGTGATCGGTCGGAGGCGGAGTGTTGGAATCCGGGTTCTCGTCCAGAAGAGGCTTGTTCTCCGGCCCGGGGTCGCTTGAGGAATGGTCGTGCTCCGCTTTTTGCGTGCTCGCCTTCTCTTGAGCATTGGCAAGGCCTGCAAACGCAGCGGTCGCCAGAGCTACTGAACTCATGCCGAGGAAGCCTCTCCGCGAGGGGTGCTCCATCATGGCTCTCTCTCTTGTATGATCGTTCATCGGTTTAACCTTTCGTTTTTCAGGGTGGATCGATCGGGCGATGACCGAAACGATCAGAGGCACTCAGGCTTGCCTCAATGCTTCCCGATGCAAATCCTCTGCCAAACCTGTGAAAGCCGGAAGATGACACTGTGTCGGGAGTTGTTAAACAAATTACCGATTCATCATGCTGAGCCCGCGCCCTTCTGTCGACACACCGTCGGCAGACGGTCTACCTTCTCGCAGTACACATCTGAGAACAGTTATTGCCCGCTAACACGCCTCGACGAGATTAGTGCGATTCGCCCGGAAGAAACCGGCTTGGAATACCGTTTGAGCTACACAGAAATATAGCTATAGTGGCCTTGAAGTTGAAGTAACGCGATCGCGGAAACCATAGAAGCGACTACCAATACGCCTGGCAGAGTATGGCGAAGCATCTCTTCTACTAATATCTCCGAGTTGATTGATAAACCATTGTGCTTAACGAGCACTTCCGCCTGCTCTTCAAGCGCGGTGTGGCAGCAGCAAAACTGCACTCCACGTTTGTGCAGGGTATCGATGCTTACATCCTGAAATCTGGAATTCATATTGTCAAAATCGGTTGAGTTGTAATCGGGGCTCGTCGATGTGCGGCTGCGATAGAAAGGGTTTCTGATTGCGGGCTCTCCTGTATCGGGATCGTTGGCTTGTAACCACACGCCTATCTGGTATTTATTCCAGACATAGTCATCGAAATTGAGAAGGTTGGCTGGTCCATGTAGTGCCCCGACCAGTTTTATATGATCTACTGGCACTCCAAAACCGAAATGGAGCGCATTCAGCGAGTTCTTCATTTCATCCAAAAACTTGCCCTGATTGATCGCTCGAGCGTCGAACAATTGCTTAACCGGCGCTTTATCCTCCACGAGTTTGCGGAAGTCGTCTATCTTCCATTGTGATGTTGACCACACGATCTGTGGTTCAGTCTCTGAGCGCGCCACGGTTGGAGTTAACAGCAGACTAGCGCCGACAGCGGCAATGGTCGCGGAGCCCGCACTCAAGAACTTTCGTCTTGAAACGACAGTGCTGGATGGTTCGGAATGGAGCGTGATTGATTCCTCTTTATGAGGCATCGTTGAAATCTCCTTATAACTTTAATTGGACTGCGAACACTTCATTCCTTCAGCTTGCGTAACACATTGTGTCTCACCTTCAAGACTGCAGCGCGCTCACCCTCCTTTTCGGATGTCAGAATGCATTTGGATTTCCAAACATCCTTCGCACTCAAGACAAACCATTTGAGGTTCTGGTGCAGACACTTTGGAAGTTCGTCCCGCCGACGATTCTACAGGCATGCAAGGCTGGCACCGTCGATGTGCTGACTTGCTGTCCGCATGCGGACGCTGCGATGGTTCATTTCATCTGTGCGTTACTGATGTTGAGCTAGGAGAACCTTGAGCCTCGTGCTGTGCTGAGGTTTGGAGACATGAATGCACATCAGCAGGGATGATGAATGGCGCTGGACGGTTACTGAATGGCGCGATCTAACGATGTGGCTAGTCGACGACGATGAGCAAGAGACCAAGAAGGGAAATTCTTTGAGCGATGCCACGCAAGGAAAACATCGGAGTTTGCGGTGGCTCGAATGGTTGAACTTCTTTCTCGCAGACGTGCAAACAGGTCTCGGGCCTTTCTTGGCCGCCTATCTTGCTTCGAGCGGATGGAATCCGGGCCGTGTGGGTTATGCCTGACTTTCAGAGCCTTGGATAAGGCACTCAGCTCATTCGAAGGACGGAACAATGAAGAGTATTCTTCTCTTGGTACTGTTGTCGCTGAGCGTATTCGTTGGGTTGCTTTCCGCTCAAGAGCAGCAAACGGCTCGCATCGGAGACTTCAAGCTGGAAAGTGGCGAAGTGATCCGCGATTGCACGATAGGCTATCGCACCTTCGGACGCTGAGCGCGGACAAATCCAACGCCGTGTTGTTTCCCACAGCCTTTGGCTGGAGATCGGCTGGGCTGGCAATCCGCGTCGGCGCAGGCAAGCTGGTGGACAGCGCAAAATACTACGTTATAGCTGTCGATTCTCTTGGTGATGGAGTCTCGTCGTCGCCTTCCAATAGCAAGTCCCAACCTGGGCTGAGCTTCCCGCAGTTTTCGATTCGTGACATTGTAAACGTCGAGCAGAAGGCCGTCAGCGAAAACATGCACATCCGGCATCTGCACGCTGTTATTGGCTGACGAAATAAGCAGGAGGATTTTCGAATTCGAAAAGTGATTCAGATTCTGAAAGAAAACCCATCCTGCACACTCCCAGAGCTTGCACTTAGCTGCCAGATCAGCGCATGTCAAGACTGAGTCATCTGTTCAAACATGAGATGGGCACCAACGTGAAGAACTACCGCTTGGATTGTCGGCTACAAGTAGGGGCGGCGTTGCTGCTATCGACCGGCACGCCCATCAAGGAGATTGCGTACTCGGCTGGCTATCACCATACTTCCAGCTTCGCGCGTGCATTTAAGACTCGCTTCGGATCTTCGCCCGCCTGTTACCGCAGCGTTACTACCTCATGGCGAGGCAGGCAGGTATCGACATGGACGAATGTCGTTTGCTCGAAGAGAATGGGCGCGCTCACTTTATGACGCGCCGTTTTGACCGTGAAGTGGTTGGTGGCCAAACCATCAAGCACCATGTGCAGACCCTCTGCGCGATGGATCACCTCGACTTCAAGCAACGTGGCACGCACGCCTACGCTCAACTCTTCATGGTTGTTTCACGACTCGATTTGGGAGATGCGGCGCTGGACCAGGTGTTTCGGCGAATGGCGTTCGCGTATCTCAAGAGCGCGCGAACGCAAGAAGTGGTGCAATGTCATGCGCATCGGCCGCCTGCAGGGCGGCGATATAGCGCCGGCGAAAGTCGCTGGCGCGCGCCAAATTCTCACCGCCCCAACTAAAGACAGGCCGTTTTTGCCTTTGGGCGAGCACATCCGCGATCAGGCGCGCGTGGCGCCCGTTGCCGTTCGCGAAAGGATAAATCAAAACCAACCGATGATGGACGCGAACTGCAAGTTCGTCGGGAGGATAGGTTCCGTGTTCCAGCCAATAGCACGCATCTCCGATGAGCGCGCCTATCCCCTCGCGGATTTCGTGGTGTGGCATGCCAATGTTCTTCTCGGTGGTTCGATAGACGCCCGCCCACTTCCAGGTCTGGTCAAACATTCTGAAATGGAGGTCTCTTATATACGGCTCAACCAGCGGATCACGCCGGCGAAGGTTCCCGGGTGCAAGGGCCCACGCGTAGGCTTCGAGAATATTCTGTCGCTCCCACTCGTTAAGCTCTTCTTTTGTTGCAAGATTGGGAATGAGATCTGCCTGCTCCTCTACGGAAAGCGGTGTGTTGCCTTCACCCTCCGCGAAGAGACTCATTCGATCCCGCGCTTTCTAAGCCGCCGCTTAGTCTCGGCTTCTACCGCTTCATCAACTCGTCCGACCGCTTGATCTTCCAGCGCCATCGAGTGCTCGACGCTCAGGACTTGTCTTTTGGCCTGGGCGCGGGCGCGTTCTTCGACCAGTTCGCGAAGGGTCTCCCCTTTGGGAACGAGCGCGTAAACCAGGTCGCAACCGAGCGCATTCGCTGCGGCTCTCAAGCTCTTGAGCGTGATGCGATCCTCGGCCTCGGCCTTTTCAAGTTGCACGGGGAGCCCGCGGCTGGTCTTAAGGACACGGGCAACCTCACTCGCAGAGATTCCCGCCGCTTCGCGGATCGCGCGAAGCCATCCTTTCGGCGGGCGCGGGTTTTTCGCGGCCGCGCGGAATGGCTTCAGTATCCGATCCAGTTGCTTGAGCCGCAGGGTACGGAATTCGTTGCGCATCGAGAAATCACTTTCTCAGTTTTCCTGGGAGAAACGGTCTTGTGTATATGTATAGATATTAAACATCACATGTGTGATTACTTATAAATATACTTTTTGTTGGCTAATGTCAAGGTATACATTAACATCGCGCGGGGGTCTGCGCGGAAGGGGTGCATAGTTTCATCCACCGATGAGATCCAGCGGACGGAGGTAGAGAATTTCGAGTTTCTTCTCGTGTCGCGGTATTTTCAAATCCAGACCGAAGCTGCTTGCCCGCTCCACATACTCTTGCGGTCGTTCTTCGAAGACCACCACAATTCCCGGCTCCCCCTGACGTATGCCCTCCGCAATGAATTGGGTCGCCAAAACTGATTTTCCCGTCCCCTATCGCGACTCTGGAAGACTGACCATTCTTCCTTCTCCGATATGCACGGCGATCCTTGTGCTCAGTTCGGCTTGGGGCATTTCACGGTCGCCACTACCGCCAATACGGCGGCAGTGTTGCGAACGTTCTCTGCGATAGTCATCAGCGCTTCCGTGACCGGCGGATTGTAGTCCGCCAGCCCGTTGAGACGCGCACTGACGCCTTGGAGTTGGTCCACTTCGTTCAGGATCGCTTCGAAACCTACGAGGGGGCCGAAGGTGGAGAGGAACCCAAGGTGGGGGAGAACTTCAGAGATCACCAATCGCAACGTAATCCCTGGGCCAATGAAGACGAGAAGCAGCCCGATCAGATGGGCAATGAGAATGACTCCTGCCTCCCTAGCCTGGTCCGTGTTAGTTTGGGGCCGAAACTCGTCTAGACCCTTTAAGGATCCATTCGCCGCAACCTGCACAACGCTAAGATTGGGAGATTCGGCCCTGGCCAGCGTCAGCGCACGAGCGAGCAGCGCGCGGAAACCGGCAACTCCCGCGAGTGCACAGACAGGTTGGCGCAGAGCCTCGCAGAGGCGAAATGCCGCGAATTCCGTGGGCTCGGAGCTTTTGCCCGCAATGACTTCAAATGCAAGAAGGCGCTGGGCCAAATCTCGCGTCTGTAGAGGAAGCATCACTCTCATCCTTTCCGTTGCCCTGCAAAATGCGCGGGACACGTGGACGTGAAGCGTTCAGCCTAATGTTACGCGTTTGGGAGTCGCTCGGATAGGGCGTGCACATGCTTCATCGGATTCTATGGTCGCCGCTGTCCCTTATTGGGATGACGCGGCCCCTAGTCGTGGAGAATAACATTGAGAAGTGAACTGTGAACCTGTAACCCGCCTTCCGCACCTCCGGCGTAGTCGATGAATCCCCATTTCCTGAACCGGTTCATGAAAAAGCTCACCCGCGACCGAGTGGTGCCCACCATCTTTGCCCAGCGTCTCCTGACTGATCTTCGGAACCACAGATTCGGGAATCCCTTCCTTGCCAAAATGAGCGAGCATAAGAAGGACGCGGGCCAGCCTTTTCTCGCTGGAATTAAACAACTGGTCAACCAGATCTTCTTCGTAGCGGATATTCCGCGTCAACAAGAATGCGACGAAGAGATCGGAAAGGGCAGGTTCCCGGTGAAGCGTATCCACCATGGCCCTTTTCTCAATTCTCAGAACAGCGCAATCCGTCATCGCGGTTGCAGTGCTCATGCGGAGAAGTTCACCTGCAAGCGAACCTTCGCCGAAGAAACACCCATCACTCAATATGCCGATCGTGGCTTCCTTGCCATCCTTTGGAGACAACGGTGAGTCTTACTTTGCCTGTCTGCAGGTAAACTACTGCGTCCGCGGATTCCCCTTGGGCGAAGATGGTTTGCTTTTTTGGAAAGAGGATAGCCTTCCTGCCCTCGCCGATGGTGTCAAGGAATGCATTGGGGTCAAACTCCCGGTTACTCTTGGAAGCTAGACGTGGACGCGAGGAATTGACGGTTCTCGGGGATATCCGATCAGTTGCGGTTCGGCGGGCGATTGTCGTTGAACCTTTGGACTCGCGAGGCGAAGCCATAAACAGCTCTCCTCACTCCAGTTCACACGTATTACAGCGCCTCCTGCGATGGCGCGCATCGCAGCATTCCGGCGTCGTGGACGTTTTTCCCTCGAAAGCAACCGTGGATGAAACCTCCGAGCGGATTGTCGGCAATCCAGATGCAATTTTTCTTAAGTTAGCGCTTATGGTGGGGTGTCCCCGTCCACGATGACCGCAAGCACTTTGAATTTCTCGTGCTTGAAGCTGCGCAGGCCGGGTTGAGCTGGACGATTGTGCTGAAGAAGCGGGAAGGTTATAGGCGCGCTTTCGATGGGTTTGAACCCGAAAAAGTCGCGCGATATTCGGCTCGACGAATCGAGAAGCTCGCATTAAATTCTGAGATCATTCGCAACCGTATGAAGATTGAGGCCGCCGTGCGCAACGCACGCGCGTTTCTCAAAATCCAGGAAGAGTTCGGAAGCTTTGACTCCTATTGCTGGCGTTTCGTTGACGGACAGCGAAAGCTTAACCGGTGGAAGATCATGCGACAGATCCCTGCAACTTCTGTCGAATCCGATGCGTTCAGTGGCGTTTGAAAGAGCGGGCAAGCCTCGTATAATAAATCGTGCGCAGTATGAGGCGCTCATCGAGCGCTATGGTGACAAATGAGCAGAGTTCCCAAGAGTGTCCTTCGACTGCCGCTGGAGAAACGGGCGGAGATCGCATTTAGAGAGGCGGTCGAGGAAGTCATCGGGCCGAGCCTGAGTCTCGAAGACCTCTTCCTGCCTGCCCACTAGCCTTCCACACCATCCATCTTTCTCTCCTTCTTTTCTTCTGTTCTCTCGTTCTCTCCCGCAAATCCCTTTCCGTACGAGGACTTTCCATGCTCGAACTCTCCACAATCTACGACTACATGAGATGTCACGCGGCACTTTTGGGAGAGCGCATTCTGCAGGAGTATCCAGCGCTCCACCAGTTCGATGATCCAGTTCCCACTCGGATCGAGGAGCTACTGCGAAAACCCTTTCCGGCGCAAACCATTGCCCTCATTTGCGCTCGATGAAGGTGAGAGCTGTGCGTCGATCGAGCAGGCCCTGCCGCAAGCCTCCAAGGCGTTCAAGCCGGACAGCAACGGCAACTGGTGGATAGAACCGGAGCATTTCGCGGCCGACTTCGCAGCGGACATTCCGAAGGAAAAGGCGGCGTTCATGGCTATAGCGCAGGTGCCGATCTCTACCGACGCGTTC
>DATNMU010000279.1:0-2375 GCA_035602195.1 Candidatus Acidiferrum sp. | reverse complement strand
CCCAAGCTATGCGTACGTGATCGCCGAGGTCTATGCCTTCCGGAACCAGTCCGACGAAGCGTTCGACTGGTTAGATCGAGCTTACGCCCAACGCAACACCGGTCTGATCGAAACGAAAGTGGACCCCTTCCTGAAGAGCTTGCACAAGGACCCGCGATATGCCGCGTTCTTGAAAAAGATTCACCTGCCGACCTGAGAACGGGGCTATAAACTAACCACGTTCCTATGAGCAACCTCTACCGTTTCGGGGAGTTTGTGTTAGATCCAAGTAGGCGCACGCTGTCTCGCGCGGATTCACCCGTTTCTCTGACCCCTAAAGCTTTCGATGTCCTGCTCTTTCTAGCTCAAAACCCCAACCGTCTGGTCACCAAAGAGGAATTGTTGCAAGCCGTGTGGGGCGACGCCTTCGTGGAAGAGGGGAACCTGACGCAATACATCTCCCATTTGCGCAAGGCGCTGGGTGACAACTCGGAAGAGACCCGCTTGATCGTTACCATTTCTCGAAAGGGATACCAGTTCACCGCGCGTGTCACTGTCGAAGAGGCAGAAGATATCGCAAAACATGCCACGCTTCAGGCTGCCGCGACCGAAACCTCAAAAACCGATGCGCGACCCGTGGAGTTTCCAACCAAAGAGAAAGTTACCAAATCACCGGTCCGCTTGCGCAGATGGTTTGGGGCGGCCGCACTGTTGGCTGTTATCGCTGCGCTCTTCTGGTTGTACTGGAGTTACCGTCGTCTAGTGACGCTGTCCGTCACGGACACGATCGTGCTGGCCGACGTCGACAACCGAACGGGCGAACCTGTTTTCGACGACGCTCTGAATACTGCACTGCGCTATGAATTGGAGCAGACGCCATACTTAAACGTGCTGGGATTGGATAAAGCGTACGGCACCATGGGACAACTGAAACTTGCGCCGACCACCAAGATCACCCCAGAGATCGCACGACATATTTGTGGGAAATCCAACAGCAAGATGGTGATCTCTGATTCAATCGCCGACGCCGGTAACCGATATCACCTGGAGATGAGGGCACTCGACTGCGGATCAGGGGCGACCTTGGCTGAGGAAAGGACCGACATTAGCACTCGTAATCAGGTAGTCCATGAGTTGGGAGCGACGGCCGTGCGCCTTCGGAGGAAGCTCGGGGAGCCGGCCGAATCGCTGGCCCGGTTCAATCAGCCTCTGGAAAAAGCGACCAGCGCCTCCTTGGAAGCACTCCAGACGGGCGCTGAGGGAACCCAGCTCTTCCTGGCTGGCAAACCTGAGGGAGCGCTCAAGCTCTATCAGCAAGCTGTCGAACTGGATCCATACCTTGCCCTAGTGCATGGGCGCATGGGCGCGGCCTACCTTTTCCTGGGTAACACTGAGTTGTCGGCGGCTTCGTACACGCGTGCGTACCAACTCCGCGACCGATTGACCGAGAAAGACCGGTTGAACACCGAAATCAACTATTACGGCCGGGTAACCGGCGACTGGGAGAAAGAATATTCTTCCGTGCTTCGTTTCTTGGAAATATTTCCTCGGGATGTGTTCGCTCATGCCAACCTCAGGGCTGCATTTGTGTATCTCGGCCAGCCCGACCGCGCCGCTGACGAAGCGGTTGAGACTGCACGGTTGCAGCCA
This sequence comes from Candidatus Acidiferrum sp., assembly GCA_035602195.1. Classification (GTDB taxonomy): domain Bacteria; phylum Acidobacteriota; class Terriglobia; order Terriglobales; family Acidobacteriaceae; genus Sulfotelmatobacter. The sequence goes on along the minus strand of DATNMU010000279.1, from coordinate 746 downwards.
AGCGCATATTATTTCGGTAGCGCGATACAGTCCATCAGGTTCGCAAGCAGATTCAATGAGGCAAAATCATGGCTCGCCAAAGCGGACGCCTTTAAACTCGACAATTCACTAATCCGGCGGGAGAGACTAATTGTGGCATTCGCTACAGGCGATCGGGACAACGTCGAAAAGATCCTCAAGGAGGAGGAGCGAGGCAGCTATCGAGAAAACTTCCTGCATGAACATTCCTTGATCGAGATTCAGGAGGGTCGCTTTCACTCCGCCGAACGTCTGCGACTGCAAGCTTTGGAGCGAACCTCGAAGGATAGCAATGCTGACTGGTGGGTGGTCCTATCTGCCCTGGAGGATGCCGAAGTCGGAAAGGACGTGCAAGCTCGACGCTGTGAAAGCAAGGCAGCTGGAAGCCCGCTCGATCGCTATAACAAGGTCGCTCTGGTTCTCGCGCTCGCGCGATCAGGACGAACAGCTGAAGCCGGTAGACTCGCAGACCAGCTCAGCGCGGAAAGGCCCGAGGACACGCTTGTGCAGCATTACTTCATTCCCACCATCCGCGCCGCGATCAAGCTGCGGCAACACGATCCGGCGGCAGCCATCGATCTGCTCCGCGGCACTGCCAAGTACGATCTGGCGTTTACGGGATCGTTCGAGTCTGTGTACCCCGCCTACATTCGCGGACTCGCATACGTGGCGCTCGGCGATGGCCAATCGGCCGCGGCTCAGTTCCAAAAGCTGATCGACAATCCCGG
>DATNMU010000278.1:0-2804 GCA_035602195.1 Candidatus Acidiferrum sp. | reverse complement strand
CACCCACCTGTGCAGATACTGCCGGGCGATGCAGCCGTTGCCCTTCTTCATTTTCATCCAGCAGACATCTTTGCGAATCGACGGACCGCGCCAGCACACTTCTGCTTCCGCTCTGCCCACAACTTTTACAAACCAGACTTTCGCAAGTCCGAATTTCGCAAAGCAGGGAAACCAAGAATCGCGCTACGAACTTACTGCGCGAAGATCACTGCACGCCGGAATCGTTGCGAATAGAGTTCCGAATGAAGTGCGTTGGAAAAACCTGTTGCGCCACCTGGTTGCGGAAACTAAGCCTTCCGCAGCCTGCCGGAAGCCGCTGAACTCGTTGCCTGCGTTTCATATGCTGGAGCTGGCGAAGGGATTTGAACCCCCGACCCCCTGATTACAAATCAGGTGCTCTACCGACTGAGCTACGCCAGCATAACGGGGACAAGTGCCCGCCTAGGCACAAGTATACCCTCGATCCCATCCAGATGTCCGGGACAATTAGATAAATTATCACAAGCGGGAAATTTCGCGCAACATGCCAGCCGGGACCAGGAACAAAATGGGCCGCAAGGCTTCATGAGTGGAACGGCGATCTAACAAATCTGCCCTCTTAGGGACCACAATTTGCCGTGAGTGTGGCGATGTTACACCAACCACCTCGCGACGCTCGACCGGTCGACCATTATCGAAATTGGCCAGCGTTCCAAAAGGATCATATTAAAATGGTGGCGAGAGAGGTGTGCGCCCGCCTGCGGCGCTGATCTCCAGGACCGCTGCGCCGGTTAGTGCGATGAAACTAAAAGAAAAGATTGCGACACTTGCTGTGGTTGTACTGCTGATTGCGACTGTGTACGGTCTGTTCCGAACGAAAGGGCAGCCCAACACTGCAGCGTCGACCGTCAATTCAACCAATGGCGGAACGCAAGCCGGTTCCGTGGTGGACCAAAGTACGTTGTGGACAGCACGCTGGCTTGCGCAAATGCCGATCACGTCGGAGGAACGTCAAGCCGCCGAAGACGCCCTCCACCTTGCGGACAAAGAGATGGACCTGGCATTTGCAACGGCAGTGCGCGAGGCGGAGCAGCATCCGCCAACACTGAGCGCCGAGATAAAAGAGATTAAGGCCAGGCTGGAGAAATCGGAAAACTCCGTCGCAGCCGATCAGGCGAAAGTCGCACAGCTCACGGCTGAGGACGGAAAAGCGAGCGGTAAGAAGAAAGACGAACTGGATAACGAGCTGGGGCTGGCTAAGGCGCAGTTGGAGCTGGACCAGGACGAAGTAGACGATGGCAAAGAAGATTTGGGCAGAGCGGGAGGCGACGAGCAGGGGCGCATTCAAGGATTGATGCAACAGCACGAAGCGGCTTCGCAAATCTCGGACAACATGCACGTGAACGTGACCGCGCCGAACGAGGGACGCGGGCTGATCCACCATGTTCGGCAATGGTCCGCGCTCCACTGGAAGCAGATGCAACTGTGGCGAGCTAAGGGCAACGCGGAATCAGAGGCCGCGATGTTCTCGGTCAAACACGATGCGCTAGCCGCTAAGATCCGCGCACTGAAGAGGGATTCGTCGGAAGTGCCGCCACTACCTGCAACAGGAGCAGGAACTGCCTCTCTTGCCCCGAAGGATGCCTCGGAATTCAGCGCAGAGAAATCAGCGGCAATGTTGCAACTTACCAGGCGCCGCTCGCAAGATCAGAAGGCGCTTGCGACTTTTGACAAGCGAGTGGAGAACCAAACTCAGCTTGCCGGTGTATACGGAAAATGGATCGACATTGTGGCTGCGAAGCAACGCGCCGCTCTAAATTACGCGCTGCGTGGGATTGCCATCATTTTGGTGATCGCGCTCATCGGCCTGTTTTTTGACGGATGGATCGAAAGCCTCTTGGGAAAAATGTCGATGGACCGGCGCCAAGTGGAAACCTTGCGGACCGTAACGCGTGTGAGTGTGCAAATTGTCGCGGTGCTTTTCATCCTCCTGGTAATTTTTGGGCCACCCACACAGCTCGGAACTTTTTTGGGATTGGCGGGCGCGGGCCTTACCCTCGCACTGAAAGATTTCATCGTGGGATTTCTAGGTTGGTTCGTGCTGATGGGAAAAAACGGAATTCGCCTGGGGGATTGGGTGGAAATCAACGGTGTGACCGGGGAAGTCGTGGAGCTCGGAATGTTTCATACCGTGCTGCTGGAAACCGGAAACTGGACTGACTCAGGACACCCCACCGGACGTCGCGTAACCTTCACCAACAGTTTCGCCATCGAAGGCCACTATTTTAATTTTTCGACGTCGGGACAGTGGCTGTGGGACGAGTTGCAGGTGGTTCTGCCGATGGGGGTTGATCCGTATCCAATTATTGATGCCATTCAGAAGAAAGTGCTGGAGGCCACCTCCGAGAGCTCACGGCAAGCGGAGGAGGAATGGAAGACGGCGGCGCATTCGCGAGCTGCGGTCGCCTTGTCGGCGGCTCCTGCAATCAATGTGAAGCCCGTAATTGGCGGAGTGGAAATCGCAGTGCGTTACGTCGCCAGGGCAAACGAGCGGTATCAATTGCGCGCAAAGCTGTATCAAGCGGCGGTGGATTTACTCGCAAAGAGTCCGGCCCAGGTCGGTGCCCTAGTTGTACCAGCGATACCTACGGCCGATTTACCCTCACAAGGGGACCAATGAGTGGAATTGATTCCATGACAATGTCGGCTCCGACGCCCGAGTAAAGTTGGTGGTGCTAAAGCCAACCAACAGGCTCGGGAGAAAGGAGCCGAACGATGATCATTATAGGAGTAGATTTCCACCCCGAGTTTCAGCAAATAGCTTC
>DATNMU010000277.1:0-3728 GCA_035602195.1 Candidatus Acidiferrum sp. | reverse complement strand
CGACGCGACAGTGCTGCTGTGGGACGTTGCCAGTCGGCAACCTCTCGGAGATCCGCTCAAAGGCCATAAGTCCAGTGTGGAGAGCGTTGCCTTCAGCCCGGATGGCAAGGCACTCGCCTCGGCGAGTGACGACAATATGGTGCTGTTGTGGGACGTTGCCAGCCGGCGACCTCTCGGAGAGCCGCTCAAAGGCGTCCGTGTTGCGTTCAGTCCGGATGGCAAGACGCTTGTCTCGGCAAGTCAGGACGATTACGACAGTGATATGCACCTGCAGTTGTGGGACGCGGCCACCCGAAAACCTGTCGGAGAACCGCTCGAAGCCCCACCATCTGTGATTAGCGTGACCTTCAGCCCGGACGGCAACACACTCGCAGCGGCGAGTGACTCGGGCAATGTCCAGCTGTGGGACGTGGCCACTCGGAAATATCTCGGAAAACCGATAAAAAATCATACCCATATTGCTGACCGAAGGGCGACAAGCGTTGCCTTTAGCCCGGATGGCAAGACGCTAGCCTTAGCGATGGAGGACATAGTGGTGGAACTCTGGGACGTGGCTACCCAGCAACCTTTACGAGAGTCATTTACTGGCCACACCGACATGGTAACGGGCGTGGCATTCAGCCCCGATGGCAAGACAATCGCCTCGTCGAGCAGAGACAAGACGGTGCGGCTCTGGGACGTGGCAACGCAGCAACCTATCGGAGAGCCGCTTATAGGACACAGCGACTACGTGAATAGCGTGGCATTCAGCCCGGATGGCAAGACGCTCGCGTCTGCGAGTGACGACGATACGGTGTTGCTGTGGGACGTGACCCCAAACTCATGGGCCTCGCGCGCGTGCGAGCGCGCCAATCGCAACATGTTGCAATCCGAGTGGGATCATTACATTGGTAAGAATGTCCCTTACCATCGCACCTGCCCCTCTCTTCCCGACGGTGAGGGGGTAGTGGTAATCCGAGAGAAAGCGAAAGCACGAATTGAATGATTCATCAGCAGCCGCGAGGACGCTTGTGGTGTTTTCTCGGTGCAACCTTATTTCTCTTTCTTTTCTTAACAACGCTCTCGTGTCCAACGACATCGAGTTCAGGTGTTAACCTCGGGTGCCATCAGAGGACTGGTTTTCAGAGAATTCCGTTATGAACAAGAATACCTGCGGGACCTCAATTACAGTCCCGACCAGTTGGAAGTCTTCAAGCAACAAACACAGAGAGTCGCTAAGCAAGCTCGATATCAGCTCTACCACCACGGTCAATCGAAATTGGTCGGAGAAGATTCTTTGCCGCTCGGCGTCTGGGTACCGTCCAAAGGTTACAAAGACCTTGCTGATCCGATATGTGATTTCTTGACGTCAGAGTACGAGAAATATCTCAATCGCGAAGTGAGCCGGAAAGACAAAAAAGCGCCCCCACTCGTTCCAATTTTTGCTTGTCCAATATGCGACAAGCTCGTCATGCCGAAGCGCATCGGTCGGAGGTATGCTTGCTCAGACTGCTCAGAACGAGCCCGTGCCGAGAAATACCGACAGAAGGCCTCACCCCATGAAGCCAGAGACTATGCTTGGCTGAATAGACTGCTACATCAAGAACCGGGTGTGCGAAAGCTACGAAGAGACGTTGGTAGCCGGGGCGTCGGTAGCACGTGTGGCGCGGCGGCATGCCGTGAACGCCAATCAGGTTTTTTTCTGGCGCAAGAAGTATCACGAAGGGCAGCTTGGTAAGGGCCCGTCCAGCAAGCTCCTGCCAGTAACCTTGTCGGATAGTACGTGCGGTAAATCTGCGTCTTTGTCATCCGCGGTCGGGTCGCTGGAGATCAAGCTCAGCAAAGGAACGGTTCGCGTAGCAGGGAATGTGGACGTGGTGATGTTGCGTACGGCCATCGAGAGTTTGCTGGGATGATCGGGCTGCCAGCAGGAACGCACATCTGGATCGCCGCGGGCGTGACCGATCTGCGTCGTGGATTCACGGGTCTGAGCGGGATGGTGCAGACGGCCCTCCAAGAGAATCCGTTTTCAGGTCACGTGTTCGTCTTTCGTGGGCGGCGCGGTGATTTGATCAAGCTCTTGTGGTGGTCGGGCGATGGTCTGTGTCTTTTTTCGAAGAGACTTGAGCGCGGGAGATTCCTCTGGCCACAAGCGACGAGCGGAACGGTCGCACTGACGCCCGCACAGTTATCTATGTTGCTTGAAGGAATCGATTGGCGGCGTCCGGTACGCAGCTACGAACCGCAGATGGCGGTGTGAAGAAAAGATTTTTTCTACTTTCTGGTACGTTTTCATCATACTGTAAAAAAAGTGCGGTATGTTGGCGTGCCATGGATGCCGCCACACCGCGCGATCTCGATCAACTCGATTCCGGAGCATTAAAGGCACTCATCCTGAGGCTGCGTGAGCAAGTCTTCTCGCATCGGAAACAGCTGACCACACAGCAAGAAGAAATCCTTTCGCAGCGTGAGCAGCTCGCTTCGCGCGACGTGGAAATCGAACACTTGAAGCTGCTGATCGCGAAACTGCGTCGCCTGCAGTTCGGCCGCTCGTCGGAGAAGCGGGAATACCAGATCGAACAACTGGAACTGCGGCTGGAAGAACTGCAAGCAAGGCGAACCAAAGAAACAGCTGCAGTGGAAAAATCACCGCCAACGATCACCGCGATGGCGCGGCCTGTGCGGCGCGCATTACCCGAGCACTTGCCACGAGAAGTGCGAAAGTATCTTCCGAAGCAAGAAGCTTGTCCGGACTGTGGAGGTAAGCTGAAACATCTTGGCGAAGATGTTTCGGAAATCTTGGAGTACGTGCCGGCCAGTCTCAAAGTCATCCAGTACGTTCGTCCCAAGCTAGCTTGCGCGTGCTGCGATCGCATCGTGCAAGCCGAAGCGCCGAGCCGGCCGATCGAGCGAGGCATTGCTGGGCCTGGGCTTCTGGCGCACGTGCTGGTATCGAAATATTGTGACCACTTGCCTCTCTATCGTCAGTCGCAGATCTATGCTCGCGCAGGCGTGGAGTTGGATCGCTCCACCCTGGCGGAGTGGGTAGGCGGATCAAGCCGGCTGCTCGCGCCACTGGTGGAAGTGTTGCGACGTCACGTGATGGCGGCCGGGAAACTACACGCGGATGACACACCAGTTCCGGTGTTGGCACCAGGGTTGGGTAAGACCAAAACGGGACGGCTGTGGACTTACGTGCGCGACGATCGTCCCGCGGGAGACAGCGCACCAGCTGCGGTGTGGTTCGCATATTCGCCGGATCGCAAGGGTGAACATCCGCAATCTCACTTGAGCAACTTTACCGGCACACTGCAAGCGGATGCATACGCGGGCTTTGAGCAGATCTATGAAGCAGGGCGCATTCAGGAAGCCGCGTGTTGGGCGCACGTAAGGAGAAAGTTTTACGATCTCGAAGTCGCGCACAAATCTCCCACTGCGGCTGACGCTTTGGAACGCATCGCGGCGTTGTATGCCATCGAGAAAGAAATCCGGGGACGCCCGCCAGACGAGCGGCGTGAGGTTCGCAACACGCGCAGTAGGCCGTTGCTGGAATCGCTGAAACAATGGTTCGAGGAGACATTAGGGAAACTCTCGAGAAAATCCGATACGGCCATGGCCGTTCGTTACGCACTAGGACGGTGGACAGCGCTGATGCGCTTCTGTGATGACGGCCGCATCGAAATCGATAATAATGCAGCGGAACGAGCTTTGCGGGTCGTAGCTCTGGGCAGAAAGAATTTTCTTTTTGC
>DATNMU010000276.1:0-16284 GCA_035602195.1 Candidatus Acidiferrum sp. | reverse complement strand
TCTTGTCGTAAGGATCGTGCAGGTTTCGAGAATATTGTTTTTCGGGTCGCGCCACCGGTCCCATAATCCCGCAAACGCGAATACCGAGCCGGTCACAAGACCGAAGTTGTACGCTTGTTTCTCTCTAGGCCCGGTTTTCTTCCATTCGTAAAAGCCGTCCGCAAGAATAAGACACCGATGCCGCTTGAGCGCGTCGCGGAAGGCTGGTTTCTCCGCGGCGGTTTCACACATCGCGTTGATGGTTTTCAAACCAAACGATTGATCTTTTGCCCAGTATGGAACGAGACCCCAACGCATGAGGCCGAAGATACGTCTTGGCTCCGCCGGATGCTGGCGTATGGTGGCAACTTGCTGGGTCGGGGCGACGTTCCAGCGTGGCTGCCAAGGAGGATCTTCGTCGAGGCCGAAGTGGTCCCGTAGGTAGCGCTCCTTTGCCGTAAGCCGGTAGCGTCCGCACATGATCGTCCGCCCTATTTCTTCCCCTGTGCTGCTTTCCACTTTGCCCAACGCGCGCGCTGGGCTGCTCCAATTCGTTTCCGCGCCGCTGCTGACATCGTCCTTCGTTTCCCGCCCGACGCCTGACGACGGCCGTGTCTCGCGGCAGTTCCGCGTACCGCGCTGACAGCGGTCAGCGCCTTTAAGGCATCGTTCAGTTGTTCGACTCTCTGCTGTGCTTGATTCCTTTCCTTCGTTAGCTGCTGGACCACATGAGCCAGGTTCGACATTGATTCTCCTAGGGCAGGAATTGTAGCAGCCCGGCGCTCCGGCGACGGTTCTCCATGCCGATTAGCCGCACCTCGCAGTCGATTTTTCATTCAGCCCATCACGAGGAATCCCATGAGACTCCGTGTTAGCGAATTGTGTCCGATCCATAAGTCCCTTACCTGCTGTGGCCGAGAATTCATGCCCAAACCCAAGTTGATAAGACTCGGAGTTCAGAGGGTCGAAGATCCACATCACCCGCGAGGATATCGGGAGCTGCGGTCACCGGCCGAGATGCGGAAACTTTTGAACCGTAAGATTCTCCAGCAGGGCGGAATATGCGCCATCTGCCACGAAGACTTCACCGATTACAACGATGTCGCGTCGGACTACAAGAACCCGAAAGGAATGGGTGGGGCGTGGCGGGATGACCATCCGGACAATATCCAGGCAACACATTGGTGGTGCAATGAAGAAAAGGGATCGACCAGAATGGATGAGTGAGCCCTGCTCTGCGCATTTTGCGGAGCGGAGAAAAAGGTGAACCGGGGAGTGACTTACGGCCGATCAGCCCTGTATTCCTGAATCAATTCCTGAATGCCTGCTTTTTCGAAGACGCAGTGTGCGAGGAGTGTGCCTCTCTGGCGAATCAGGGACGGCAATCTCTAGAGGAACCCAGAAAGAATTTAAGGTTACCTGTTCACAAGCGCGTTTCTCGTTACCTATGTGGGGAAACTTCTCACAACAGGACTTCTAGCCCGCTTCGGTCCAAGATCGCTTTCTGGAGGGAAGTCCGTCGATGCTCTGGCTGTCTTCTGTCCTTGAACTCTGCCGCCACCCAGCAACAGTCTGAAAAGTTGGTCTTCTTGTTCGCTTCCAGTTTTCAGGACTTTACAGACGGCGGGTCAGAGAATCAGGGTGTAATTGAGTTTCAGTCTTAGTTCGGAAATAGGAAAGGTGAATCAGATCGCATAGCCCAAAGGTCGGCGGTTCAAATCCCCCACAACCATGAACGCCACTGCCGAACAGTAGTGGCGTCCGCCTTCTACTGACGCGACGTTTGTGAATGCGTGAAAGAATGTGCGGGCTCGATGTATCGGGTTGAAATCATCAATGCTGGTTGGGAGCAAACGTCGCATTCGGCATGATGCAAATGTCCATCGACTCACTAACCGGTACTCCAACCCTGTCTCCTTTCGTCATTGATGAGCGGCGAAGGACCTTCGAAGATTCGTGTCATCATCAACAGGGGCGGACGATGCCGAGTTTTTTCATTCGGAAGTGGAGTGTAGACCTGTTCAATCCGAGGCGCCGTGCGGCCCCTTGTGGTCCCGAAAGTACCCACCTGGTTTCTTGCAGGATTGAGTAAATATGTTCGCGTTCAACATCGGCCAAAGTTTGAGACCTTTCATTGCCGTGCCCGGGCGCAATTCGGGAGCGAAGGTCTTGAAGCGGTACTTGCAGAATGCGGCCAGCGGAAAGAATTACGGCACGTTCGATTACATTCTCCAATTCGCGAATGTTTCCAGGCCACGCGTACTCAGTTAGTGCATCCATGGTTCCTGGAAGAATTGTGTCAATCGTCTTGTTCATCTTTAGGGCAGCTTCCTGTACAAAATGTTGAACGAGCAGCGGAACATCGTCTGGACGGTCGCGCAACGGAGGAATGGAGATTGGGAAAACATTAAGGCGGTAATAAAGGTCGCTGCGAAACTCCTTTTTCAAAATCATCTCCTCGAGATTCCGATGAGTTGCGGCCACCACGCGAACGTCAACTTTTTTCGTCCGCGTACTGCCCAACCGCTCGAACTCCCGCTCTTGAAGGACACGAAGGAGTTTTGGCTGCAACTCGAGCGAGATATCACCGATCTCATCCAGAAACAGCGAGCCTTGGTCTGCCACCTCAATGCGCCCCGTCTTCTGGGTGATGGCACCCGTGAAGGCGCCGCGCTCGTGGCCAAAAAGTTCGCTTTCGAGTAATCCGCTTGGTATGGCTGCGCAGTTCAGTTTTGCAAACGCGCGGTTTTTCCGCTGGCTGCGATAATGGATAGCGCGCGCAATCAGCTCCTTTCCGGTACCTGTCTCGCCAAGCAGCAAGACGGTCGAATCGCCGGCAGCGACCGTTTCGACCAACCTGAGCACACGCCGAAGTGCTGCACTCTGGCCCACAATTCCTTTGCATGCAGTATCCCCTCGATCGGGCTGGTCCAAGAGTCGTACTTTCCCAGTTCTCAGCGGACCGCGTGTGAAACGGGCATCGTCGTCGTGTACCAAGGGGAAACCGTTTAAACTCATGGCAAACACTCCAGTCGGTTTAATCACTGCGCTTGCGTGTGGACCGCTTACGATGCTTCTGCCCTTTTTCCGAGTGCTTCGCTTCTTGTTCCCGCTCAATCCACTCGTGAATATAGAGTGGACAATTCTCCAGCTTGATGCCGTGCTCTTCAGAGTCCAGAAGAAACTTTACGGCATCCCGATCCGCCAGCGTTACATCCTTCAAATCAAGGGCCAGGTGCTGACCTGCCGACTCCAGATCAATGAGTCGTTGCAACTCGGCGAGGTCTTCTGCCTCGATTCGGCCGCTCAGGGTGTAGATCACCTTGTCGCTGGATGATCGCTGAATTTTCAGCATGATATCGTTCCCGAAAAACCATCTTTCCTCCGACCATTGCAATCCGGCCACCAGCGGCAAGTCATTGAAACAGCGGCGTCTTGGCTGGGGGAGATTTCGAAGCTCCGCGAATTCGTGGAGTTTTCGCGTGTGGATCGCGCGAATTTCTTGTGCGGAAGTTGAAAATGTCAGCGCGACTTGAATCGAAACTTGTTGATCTTCAGGGACCGGATCCGAGTTTCCAGAGTAGAAGCCGGTATGCCGAGGATAGCCGCAGCCCCCGACGGTCCGGATACTCGGCCTTCGGTTTGCGCCAGAGCGGCCTCTATTTTTTCCTTCGCTTGAGCAGCAGATGTTTTTGCAAAGGGTTGCCCTGCCGAATTTGCACGGGAAGATTCGACAGAAAGCCAGCTTGGATCTACAGAGAAGGTCTCCGTCTCACAAACGATGACGGATCGTTCGATTACGTTCTGTAGTTCTCGAATGTTTCCGGGCCAGGAATAGGACTGCAGGAGTTCCAGGGTTTTCTTTTCGATGGTGCGAATTTTCTTCCCCGCTTTTCTGCAAAAACGATCGATAAAGTACTCGACCAAAACGGGAATGTCTTCCTTCCGCTCGCGTAGACTAGGAATCTCAATGGGGAACACGTTGAGGCGGTAAAATAAGTCTCTTCGAAATGTGCCGCTGGAGATGGCGGCCTCCAAGTCGCGATTGGTCGCAGCAATCACTCGTACGTCGGCACGAATCGTTTGGCTTCCACCAACACGCTGAAACTCGCGTTCTTGAAGCACGCGCAACAAAATAATTTGAGTTTCCATTGGAAGTTCGCCGACTTCGTCCAGGAACAGCGTTCCGCCCTCGGCGAGTTCAAACCGGCCCAGCCGTCGCTGCAGGGCTCCGGTGAATGATCCTTTCTCGTGACCGAACAGCTCCGACGCGATCAAGTCGCGTGGGATGGCGGCGCAGTTCACGCTCACAAACGGATGAGACGACCGCCGGGACCGCCTGTGTATGGCCCGGGCGACCAGTTCTTTGCCAGTTCCGGTATCGCCGGTTATCAGAACCGTGGAGTCAACGGAAGCGACCTTGGATACCCGAGAAAGCACCGCTTGCAGGGCAGGAGAAGCTCCGACGATCTCCTCAAACATCGAAGAACGATCGATCTCCTCTCGCAATGCCAGGTTTTCGTTTCGCATTCTCTCTTCGGCCCGCTTGCGGTCCTCGATATCGATCCCTGTGGCATACCAGCGAATGATCAGGCCTTGTTCGTCCCGCAACGGGTTGAAGTGGATGAGAAACCAACGGTACTGCCCATCGCTGCGGCGGGCTCGTCGTTCCTGCTCGAAAGGAACACCATGCGAAAGCGCCGCCTGCCGTTCTCGCTCAACATTCTCCAGGCCTTCTGGATGAAAAACTCGCCTACGGTAATCGGGCGCCATCACCTCGTCCATGGTGAAGCCGGTATAGTCAAGCACAGCTTGGTTCGCGTAGAGAAAAGAACCGTCCGGCTTCAGGACATGGATGGCGTGAGGGATGGCGTCGACGATTCGTCGAAACTCCTGCTCGTCTTGCCTCAGCTTTAGTTCCGCGCGCTTGCGGTCCTCGATGTCGAGGAGCGTCCCGTACCACTTGACGATGGTTCCCTTTTCATTGCGCAAGGGTACGTTGCGACCCAGAAACCAGCGGTAGGTGCCATCAGCATGCCGAATGCGTTGTTCATACTCGAACTTCTTCCCTGACGCCAATGCTGCTCTAAAGCCTTGCACGGCCCCGTCGACGTCTTCGGGATGGGTGACGTCCATCCATCCCCAGTTCAGCCACTGCTCCTTGGAAAGGCCGACATAATCCAGGAAACTCTGAGCTATGAAATCGACTGACCCGTCAGGCAGATTAGTCCCGATGTGGGCCGGGATTGTCTCGATCGTAAGACGAAGTTCCTTTTCACTATTCGCGATCCTTTCTTCTGTTCGTTTTGCCTCCGTCACGTCCATAACTGCCCCAACAAACTCGATGTCGCCCGATTCATTTCTTAAGGCTTGAGCGACGACCTGAACATTCTTGACAGAAGCGCCCGGCAGCAACAGCCGGTGTTCAAGATCAAAATTCCTCCCATCCTGCGACGCTCGCGCAATTGTCCTTTTCACTACTGCTAAATCTTCAGGATGGACCCGCTCAAAGATTAGGTCCAGCGTAGGTTTGACCGATGGATCAAACCCAAAGATTCGAAAGGTTTCTTTTGACCAGAAGATTTCGCCCGAGGAAACCATCCACCCGAAGCTGCCGGTATGACTGAGTCTCTGAGCCTCGGCCAAGTAGGCTTCCCTCCGCTTGAGTTCCTTCGTCATCTGTTCTTGCTCTGTGATATCCAGGCAGGCACCCACAAACCGAGTCACACTTCCATTTTCGAAAACGGGGGCACCGAAATCTTGGATCACGCGAACCTGGCCATCAGGTCTAATGAATCGATACTTCTGGTCAAATTCTCGGTGCTTTTCGAATAGCTGAGCAAGAGCTTGCTCGCCACGTTGGCGGTCTTCCGGGTGCACACGAGCGATCATGTCGTCATTTGGCGGGTAGCCCTTTGCGGGATCGTAGCCGAATATCCGAAACATCTCCGCAGACCAGTATTCGCAAATATCTGGGGGTTTATACGCCCACGTTCCAGCTTTGGTGAGTCGCTGGGCGTGTACCAGGAACGATTCAGTCAACCGGAGTGCCTGTTCGGCTTGCTTCTGGTCCTCGATATCGATACTCGATCCATACCACCTGACAATCTTCCCGCCTTCGTCGCGCACAGCGATTTTGTGGTGCAACATCCAGCGATACTCTCCATCGGCCCGGCGGACCCGAGCCTCGTACAGGAACGGTTCGCCAGTAGTCAGTGACGCGCGCCAGCGGTCAACTATTCCTTCGACATCACTTGGATGAATCGATTCCGTCCATTTCCAGCCCTGCAGATCGTCTAACGAGCGTCCCACATACTTGAGCCAAGTTTGATTGAAGAAATCGAGATGGCCGTCAGGCAGACCGGTGTGGATCAACGCGGGAGTTGAGTCAATGACGAGGCGAAAGTCGGGAACTTGCCCTAGCCGGTCAGAACCCTGTCCGCTGGAAGGCATACCGCGCATTATATTCCGTTTCACATTTCCACTCCTTTCATTTGGAGCACGACCGGCCGTCTAATTTCGGCGGCTCTACTCGTCAGCAAATGTGCCAACATCTGCGCAAATGAGAGTGTATTGACAACAACTGGACAAATTCCAAAAGACAAAATGGCCGCAAAGCATTATTTCTCAGTGTCATCTCTCACAAGGTGAATTCGGGTTTTCAATTGCCCTGCAATTGAGCGGCACCGCATAAACGCGTGCTCGAGTCCGAAAATCAGCGGATCGAACATTCCAAATAAGCAGGAAGTACAGGAGATGAGTAGATGATTGCCTATCGTTTGCTGCAACCGCAAAATCCGCCGCAGTTGCAGGACCTGCCCAAACCATCGGCTGCCTCGGGCCAGCTCCTCATCAAGGTTGGCGGCTGTGGCTTGTGCCACACAGATATTGCCATTATGGCCAAAACCAAAGCACAACTCGACGAGTGGCATGCCACCACTCCGTTCACATTGGGTCACGAAATTGCTGGTTGGGTGGCGGAAATCGGACAAGGCGTTGTTGGCTTCAAGGCTGGCGAACCTGTTGCCGTGGTTCCTATCTGGGGAAGTTGCGGACACTGTCCCCCGTGTCGGCGCGGAGAAGAGAACTTCTGTTACTACATCTCGGCGCTCAACGGAGCCGGCATCGGATTCGACGGTGGTCTAGCAGAATATATTGTTGTTGAAGCGCGCTTCGCCGTTCCAATGGGCGACTTTGATCCAGTCCTCGCCGCACCTCTTACGGACGCAGGTCTCACCACCTACACAGCGATTAAGCCGGCGCTACCTTCTCTTGTTCCCGGCACCACTGCCGTTGTGATCGGCGTCGGCGGTCTTGGGCTCCTCGCCGTTCAATTCCTCCGGACTTTGTGCTCTGCGCGAGTGATCGCGGTTGATAGTGATGCAATGCATCTGCAATTGGCGCAGCAGCACGGCGCCGACAATACGCTTCCCAGTGACGGAAGCACGGCAGACCAGATTCGCAACCTCACTTCCGGCACTGGCGCAAATTTCATTCTCGATTGTGTTGGTGCCGCTGCCACTCTCAAGACCGGTGTGGCCGCTCTGGCTCGCCTTGGACGGTTGACCCTAGTCGGGGAGGCGCTAAAAACAGTGCCCTTTGGCTTGCACGAAGTGCCGTGGGGCGCTCAGCTGGCAACCAGCATGAACGGAGGCACAGTCAATTTGCGCGAGGTTATTGATCTGGCACGGCTAGGGCGAATCGAGATGATTGAGGACCGCTATCCACTCAGCTGTGTTGCCGACGCATACCGCGATTTGCAGGCAGGAAAAATACGCGGTCGTGCAGTTTGCATTCCGGGAGCATCGGCGAGCGCGGCTTCAACCAAAGTTTCCTAAAACGGTACGCTGCTTTCCCGGTTTTTCGTGGAGTGCTAGAAACGGCAGGAAGGAATCCGACGATGGGTCTAACAGAAGCGATCAACGTTGCGGCGGTCCCGAACGAGCCTGCGATCTTCGCCGAAATCCAAAAATTCTTTTCGCGCTACGGCCCAACATTTGTGGAGCTGGCAGACGGGGAACGATCGGATCTCAACGCATTACTTGAGTTCTACAGTGCGCCACTGAGGTTCATTGGTCCGAACTTTCACATGATCATGAAGGATGATGCGGCCATCACGGACGAAGAGGGAATGGGCGGTGAGATTGGCAGGTTGCGACATGCTCACTTTGCGGGGTCGGCGCTGGAGAAGTGCGATATCAAAATTCTCAACGCACAGGCCGCGCTCATCGATGCTCTGTGGGTGCGGCGGGACACGGCAGGCGCGGTAATGGCGCGATTTGGTGTCATCTACTTGATGGCTCTGACGGATAGAGGATGGCGCATCACGTCGGCGGTCAATATCTCCGAATAACAGCGCAGTTGAATCTAGTCACCGAAAGGTATTAAAGATGAAGACAGCAAAGGAATTCGATGGTAACTCCGAGAAATCATCAGAACCTGGCACGTACGCTCGCTTCAAAGATTTCACTGAAGTCTATTCTCCGAATTACGAAGCGGATTTGAAAGCATTTCTTCAGAACATGGAGAATGATGTCCGGTCCTCGGTTAAGACCGAGGGTCGTGCTGTCCGGCAGGCTCATGCCAAGAGTTATGGGCTCCTTAGTGCAAAGGTTTTGGTGCTCGACGGCTTGCCGCCGGCGTATTCCCAAGGGATCTTTGCCAGTTCCGCTGAGTATGAAGCGGTGGTGCGCTTCTCTAATGGGTTGGCGCACGTCCGGCCCGACGCTCTGCTTGGCACCGGGTGCGGCATGGGAATCAAGATGTTCGGAGTTCCGGGGCCTTCTCTTATTGAAGACGAGCAGGACGCCGGCACCTTCGACTACGCGTTCATAAACGCCCCGATATTCTTCTGTAACACTGTCCGCGATTACCGCCACGTTAGTTTCAAGTCGCTTCCGGATGCGTTGGTGGATCCTGTCGGACGCCGATCGTGGTTGTACCAGTTCCTGACAGACGGCGGTGCGCTTCCGCCAGAGCAGTGGTTGTGGGACGAGCTGCTGGCTTTTCTATCCAACTTGCACATCCCTTGGCAGAACCTACTCTCATACACCTATTGGAGCATGGGTGCTGTTCGCCATGGCGACTACATTGCAAAGGTAAGGTCTCGACCAACCGCGAGTTCGATGGAGCAAATTCGCCATCGTGACGTCAATCCCAAGACAAGTCGTGAGCCGTTCAGGGAAACTTTAGTCAGCGAGGCTTGTGAACGGGAGCATCACTTCGATCTGCAAGTTCAGTTACGTACCGACCCGACGCGAATGCCGGTACAAAATACATCGATCGAGTGGCAGGAGGAGATGTCGCCGTTCGTAACCGTGGCGCGTATAACGATCCCCCGGCAAGACATTTCCCAACCAGCGAATCTGGAAGCTGCAGACAAGACTTCGATAATGGCGTGGCGCGTCCGGGAAGAGCATCGGCCGATCGGGGAAATCATGCGGGCCCGAAAAGAAGTGTATCGGCATTCCTCTATCCTGCGGCACCAGCTGAACAAGCAAGAGCGGCGCGAACCATCTTCGCCGCGGGAAGCGCTCGGAATTTAACTGTTAGACGAATTGTATGACCCGTCTTGCGTCTGGAGATGAATCGAAACCACAGGCACACGCAAATATGCTAACAACAACTCCCCCGACGATTGAAGTAAGCGACATACAGGCGACTGTTCTGCGTCCGCGTCCGTCACCGTATAAAGGAGAGTACGTGGTACTGCGGATTGACGACGCCGCACAGGGACGTGAAATGTTGCGCCGTATTCTTCCGCATGTTGCGCCCGCAGTGGAATGGTGGGCATCGACTCTTCCCGGTTGGCTGGGGATCGCTTTTACGTATCAGGGTCTCAAGGCACTCGGGGTGCCTAAGACGTCGCTGGAAAGTTTCCCGTCGGAATTTCGCGAAGGTATGGCAGCGCGAGCATCGGTTCTCAACGACGTCGGTACTAATGCCCCGGCTCATTGGGAATATCCATTTGGCACCTCGGACGTGCATGTCGCGCTGGCGATCTACTCGAAGGATGACCAAAGCCTGGAGACTGTTCTGGAGCGAGCTCGACAGAGTCACCATGAACTCCCTGGAATCTCGGTTGTGTACCGGTTGAAGTTCGGTGAACTACCGGAAGGACGAAATCCTTTTGGGTTCAAGGACGGCCTGCACAACCCGCATATAGAAGGAAGCGGGAACACCGTCCATCCAGGCTACGGGCCGACAATCAAGGCCGGCGAGTTCATCATGGGCTATCCGGACGAACTCGGAGAGACATGCACAAGTCCGGAGCCCGATGCGTTACGACGAAACGGCACCTTCCTGGCTTTTCGCAAGTTTCACACAAGAGTGGCGGAGTTCCGAAAATATATTAGGGAGCAAGCCTCATCGCCTGATGAAGAGGAACTCATCGCCGCGAAGATGGTGGGCAGATGGCTGAGCGGCGCACCGCTGGTGCTTGCTCCGGAACGCGACGATCCCAAGTTGGCCGCGGACGCGGATCGTAATAACTGTTTCAGTTATAGAGACGACATGCAGGGGTTGAAATGCCCTTTCAGTTCGCACATTCGGCGCGTGAATCCACGTGACGCTTTGAAAAACGATCTTGTGGCCATAAATCTTCACCACTTTCTTCGGCGCGGCACAAATTACGGTACGCCTCTACCTGAAGGGATCCTGGATGACGACGGGGCAGATCGGGGGGGTGTCTTTCTGTTCGTTGGCGCGCACCTAAAGCGGCAATTCGAATTCGTGCAATCGCAATGGGTGACCGACGGCAACTTCATCAGTCACGGCACGGAGCAGGACCCTATCCTCGGCACCGATGTGGGAGAGCGCCTTTTCACTATTCCCGAGCGTCCTGTCCGTCGCCGTCTTCACGGTCTGCCGCAATTCGTTACTGTGCGCGGAGGGGAATACTGCTTCATGCCAGGATTGCGAGCATTGAAGTGGCTGGCGAGTCCGGATGGAGAAGGCGGCAAAGGGAATTGAATTAGGACAAGGATTGGATTTACGACAAGTACAGAAAAGTCACAAAGGAGACGAAAATGGCTATTCCACAGGAAACGAAGAACACCGTGAAAGCCCGGCCAGGCGCAAAGGTTGGGCAATCGAACGAATTCACACTCATTTGTGAGTTGAAGCCGGGCGGAGCGGAACGAATGCGCAGGCTACTGGCGGATGGCTTCACGGGCGAACGCCAAAAAAACACTGATCGTATAGCCACGGTGCACGACCTACGGTTTGTGATCTTTGACAACGATACGCGAGTCATCTTCGCCTCCACCTTCGACGGTGACTGGGAATCCTACATCAACGATTTTGCGTCAATCCTTCCCGATGAGATCGACTTGCTGTTTCACGAATGCGCCGGTTATCCCGGCATACACAGTCCCGAGATCAAGGATTGGATCGCGAAACAGCAAGTCACCGCCTTGGGCTTTTACAGCGCGTATCCCGAAACGTCCGTTCGTGAAGTTTGGAAGGCGCTAAAGACGAAAAAGGCATTTGACGCGTTGCTGGACATGGCAAATTGATTTCGCCGGCGTTGCGGGCCTAGGGAATCGTTGCGTGTGCCAGCAGCCTGTCAACATCTGCGGAGATGAGAATGTTGACAACAATGCTCAGGCTCACAGTCCAATCGTGGCCCGGCGCAAGACGAACTGACGGTGTCGATGGGAATTGCACCTGACTAGCTAGAAACAACAGCTCATGATCGTGTTCAAAGAATCCTGCGGCAACCCTAGGAGATGCAGATGTCAGACGGTCAGGAGACGATTCGCCCGACGTTACATCATTACGGGCTCACCACGGCAAACCTCAAGAAAATGTCGGAATGGTACGCGACGGTGCTGGGTATGGCGATCGTGTTCCAAACGTCCAGCCCGCTCGGAAAGAACGCACCCATCCAAGTAAGCGCTGCGTGGGTCACCAACGACGATGCAAATCATCGAATCGGTTTGATCGCCATGCCGCAGCTTACCCAGGACGAACAAAAAAGTAGTCATGTCCGGCTGCAACACACCGCGTACGAATACGATTCTCTGGACCAACTTCTGGATACCTACATTCGGCTCAGAGACAAGGACATCAGGCCAGTTCTTTCAGCCGATCATGGCCCGACGACTTCGATGTACTACGCAGACCCGGACGGAAATAGCGTGGAGTTGTTCGCCGATAATTTTGGAGATTGGGAAGAATCTGGGAACTTCATGAGAATGTCGGCAGAATTTGCCACCGTTCCGATGGGGAGGTATTTCGATCCCGAAAAAATGGTGGCGGTTCGAGCCGGAGGCGCCACGGTCGGCGACATCCATCGCCGCGCCTATGCCGGAGAGTTGAGTCCCGACCAGCCGGTCGATCCGCGCGTTCTGATGTAGGCTGTCTCGGGGCCGGGTCAAGTCTCGCAAGACCGGCCCGGTCCAGCGCAATATCTACCCCGGTCTCGGGCATGATCCGGTTGTCTACGGGTCCCTTCGAGACCGACTCGATTGAATCGCAGCTAAGGTTTGCCGAAGAACCGGCGTTAAGCAATTGTGCAACGCAATGATGATTCATAGAACCGGGGGAAAGGCGATGCCTGGAAAGGAGTGTCTTGTGGCAGATTGTGTAACAGTTATGTACCCTGCGGCCGCCCAGGCCGAACGTAGATTCGATCGGATCATCGGCAATAGCGCTGCTCTGGAATGTGTTCTAGACCAGGTGGAGCAGGTTGCGCCCACCGACTCGACTGTCCTCATCGAAGGAGAAACCGGTACAGGCAAGGAGCTCATCGCACATGCCATCCACAACGCCAGTCAGCGCTGCGGACGCCCATTCATCAAGCTGAACTGCGCGGCTATTCCAATGGATCTGCAGGAAAGTGAATTGTTCGGTCATGAGAAGGGTGCCTTCACCGGAGCCATCTCGCAAAAGATCGGGCGCTTCGAAATGGCCGACAAAGGCACGCTATTTTTGGACGAAGTAGGCGACATCCCTCCCGAATTGCAGCCGAAGTTGCTGCGCGTGCTGCAAGAACAGGAGTTCGAGCGACTAGGCAGCGGTCGCACGCACAAAGTGGATGTCCGGCTGGTGGCGGCAACCAATCGGGATCTTATGAAGATGGTCGCTCGCGGTCAATTTCGCAGTGATCTGTACTACCGGCTGAACGTGTTCCCCATTTTTTTGCCAGCGTTAAGAGAGCGCCGGGCAGATATTTCCATTCTAGTGAAACACTTCGTGAAGCAATTCAACCACCGTATGGGAAAGCAAGTCGACAGCATTTCTCCCGAAACTATGGCTGCGTTCCAGTGGTATTCCTGGCCTGGCAACATTCGCGAGTTGCAGAACTTGGTGGAGCGCGCGGTTATCCTTTCGCGGGACGGCGTGCTCCCAAATCCGTTGCACAAAAGGCGAATGGAAGTTATGCCCCCCACTCAACTTCGTTTTCCTGCCTGTCCATCATCGATGATGTTGGAAGATTCAGATCGTGTCCTGATTGTTGAAACGCTGGAGCAGGTTGGCTGGATCGTCGGTGGACCGCGCGGCGCAGCGGCGAAACTGGGACTGAAACGAACCACGCTGCTAGCTAAGATGAGAAGGATGGGGATCTCGCGACCGATCGATCAGGAGGGAACAGACGCGCGCGGTGTCAGGTATGACCCAACCTCATAGTACGCTGCTGAGAACCGCACGGTGGTATGTCGGTCCACCAATTGCTGAGTCCGCCGCGTTCCTCGTGAAGGACGGCAGCGGTTGCAGCGGGCCGCTGCCGTCAGCCTGTCAGCGGGAGCACGCAACCCGGAGAACAGTCCCACTTACTTTCCGTAGGCCTGGGCGATCTGGCCGACGAGCGTGGCCCAGCCCATATCCATGGCCGCGTAGACCTCGCCAGCCTCCGGTCGCGCATTGTCCTTGAGGATCTCCACCATCAAGGTTGCATAGTCCGAGATAATAACGCCGGCCTGTAGCATGCGTAGGATCCCAGCTTGCCGCTTGGTTTCGCTAAATGTGCCTGAGGCGTCGACCGCCAGATAAGCGTCGAGCCCCTTTGCCACGGCTGTCATGGCCGGAAAAGCCGCGCAGACTTCGACCGAGATGCCCGCGAAAATCAGCTTCTTGCGTTTGGTCGCTTCGATCGCGCTAGCCACGCGCACGTCGTCGAATGCATTGACCGACGAACGATCGATGATCTCAATGCCGGGAAGAGCTTCCACGAGCTCGGGGATTGTGGGACCCCACATGCTGTCGCGCGCCGTCGCCGCTACCGGCTCAACGTGGTTGAGCGGAACGCAAGCTCCGCAGTGAGGATCAGAAATAAAACAACACTGGAATTATGCGTTCGCCCAGGCGCCAACTTCCGCACCCGACAAGTCGGCTTCTCTCCAGCGATTGGTCCGTCACTGCTGGCGCGTTTATCTTTACCGATCGGCGCTTGGCGCGAAAATCATCCTCGATGAGTGCATTGGCCTTATAGCGCCAATTGAAAGAAGCTGGCCCAATAGAACCGAACAAAAGCTCGCCACGGAGGAATGGTGTGCCTTAGGAATTCTTGAGTGAAGCGGGTGGTTTCAGAAAGTACAAGCCCTCAGGGCTTTTATGACCGTGGTTTCGCAGTCCAGGCGCAGAAGCTTGGTCTTCAGAGCGCCTGAACGATCTTCTCTGATTCCGCCCACAGCCGGGTGGCGAGTGCGGCGTCTTCTGCATCGGCGCGGGGCTTCATCACGTTAGAGTCGGCGAGGTAGTTGCCCGCCAGGGGCACTGCCTTCGGGTTCACTGCGGCGAAGACCTCGGTCGCGGCGCCTTCGCCGACGGACTTGAGAAAGAGCCGCCCAATGGCCCCCAGCACCCGACTGAGCACCGGCCCCAGGTTACGGGCGAGATTCGTATCGACCACGCCGGGGTGCACCGCGTAGGCGGTCTTCTTGGTGCCGGCGAAGCGCCGCTCCAATTCTTTGGCGAAAAGCAGGTCGGCGATCTTCGACTGGCCGTAGGCCGTCAACGGCTTGTACCCCTTGTCGCCCGAGAGGTTGTCGAACTCGATGGCCCCGACGGGCGCGCTCCGGTGCCCCTCGCTGCTGAGCATCACCACCCGGCCCTCGTCTTTGAGCTGCTCAAGCAGCCCCGTCACCAGTATGAAGTGCCCGATGTAGTTGGTGAAGAACTGCAGCTCACATCCGTGCGATTTCTCGAGCTTCGGCAGCATCATGATGCCCGCGTTGCAGATGATGGCGTCGAGCCGGTGACCGTCTGCCTTGACCGCAGCGACGCACCCTCGCACCGACGAAGGGTCCGAGAGCTCGCAGGAGTAGCCGACTGCCTTGCCGGGGAACGTCGAGCACGCCGCGGTGGCTTTCTCCTTCGTGCGCGCCGTACCCAGCACCAGAGCGCCTCGCAGCGCGAGCACTCGACACGTCTCCTGCCCGATGCCTGAGTTGCAGCCGGTCACCAGAATCGTCTGGCCGGCGAGCGAGAGCCCTTCGGTGACCTGCTCCGCCGTCGAACCGTAACCGAAGCCGGTCGACCCTGCTGATTTGAACATCGCGAGCAGTGACATGTGCTTTCTCCCTTTGGACACCTGACAAAGTATGTCTACTTGTCAATGATTGACAATTAGACAAGTTTTGTCAATTCTTGATGGATGAGCGAGCGGAAGAAGGGCAAAATCCTGAGTGCTGGAAAGGGCCTGTTCCTGCGCTACGGCTATAAACGCGTCAGTATGAATGACATCGCGGAGGCTGCAGGCATCTCGCGTCCTGCCCTGTATTTGGTCTTCAAAAACAAGGAAGAGATTTTCAAGGGTGCTTACAAGCAATGGGTGGATGAGAAGATCTTCGAAATAGAAGAGAAGGCGGAAACCCTCAATACGGCCGAAGAGAAGCTGCGCCTCGCTTTCGAGGTGGGGGTGATCCAACTGATTGAGGCCATGAAGACCTCACCCGAACTCAAGGAATTAGTGGAACGCAACTTTGGCTATGGGTCTCGCAAGTTTGAAAACCTCGTAGAGAGGTTTCTCACTCCCATTGCCCCGAAGAAGCTTAAAGAGAGCTCCTGGACAGCGGAAAGGGCCGCGCATTTATTGGTAAGCGCAGTGCCTGGCTTCAAACAGACGGCTGATACGTCTGAAGATCTTCGCTTGCTTATCGATGATTGTGTCTCGCTCGTTCTAAGCTCATGGCCGAGGAATTGAACTAGACGACGACGTCGCAACGATCCGGCGGGGCGCTTGTTTGCAGCGGCGATACGACCATCGTTGGGTTCTTCCAGACCGGTAAGCTCGCTTTCTCTGCCGCCCACTCGCCCGCTTGTGCGGCAGGAAGAGCTTCAATTTCCCCCTTGTGCTGCCTG
>DATNMU010000275.1:0-15599 GCA_035602195.1 Candidatus Acidiferrum sp. | reverse complement strand
CTACAAGCACTGGCCAGCGGACGTTTGGCAGGCAGTGACTGAGCATGAAGTGAAACCTGGAATGAATGAACTGCAGGCGGATTTCGCCGTCGGCATGGGCGTGCCGGATGCGGGCGCATCGTCGAATGAGAAGACGGTGCGGTATCCGAATGGAGGGAAGCCTCTGGTGGTGCTTTATCGCGGCGGGAGTGCGACGGAAGTTAAGGCGGGGAGTTAGAAGTCACGGTTGATTGGAAGTCAAAAATCCCCACTCTTGCGCAAAGAACGCACAAGAATGGGGCACCCTCGAGATTATTTTTTATAATTCACGATTTATTTTCATCCCGAGATTTATTTTGGGATCGTGATTTCGTACTCGCTGCTGACGAGGCCGCTGGGATAGTGCTTCGTATTTATATGACGGAGGTGGATGTCTTTCTCCAGCGATCCGAAGAGTGGGATTCCTTCTCCGACCAACACGGGCACACGAGTGATAATGAGCCGTTGAATAAGTCCGGCGCGCAGGAAGCGTTGAATGGTGATTCCGCCGTCGATGTAGGCGTGAGTTGCCCCACTCGCAGCCAGTTTCGACACGATCTCCGCGGGATCACCGGACATCTGCTCGACACTTCCCCCGACGACTGCTGAGAGGTCGACAGGTCGACTACTCAGAACCACGACGCGCTTCTTGCCGTACGGCCACGGCTTCATCGGAAGAACGGTTTCGAAGGTCTTGCGGCCGATCACGATCGCATCGACGCTTGCGATGAATTCGTTATAACCGTGGGGTTCGCCGCCGTCGACAGGCAGGAAGTCGAATTCGCCACTCTTCCGCGCAATGAAGCCGTCGAGGCTGGTGCCGATAAAGACCGAAGCTTTCATGGTGACCTCGGGGGCTAAAGCCCCACATCCTTAACGGCCTAGGCGGCACGGCTAAAGCCGTGCCCTGGTGCGAACCCAGGGTCGCGGCCGAAGCCTCGCCGCTCAAAACTATTTATTTCACTCCGGCTAAAGCCTTTGAGACCTCTGCGATGTCTGGCACGACCGGGATGTCGTAGTTTTTGTGCCATGCCAGTTTGCCGTCGCGGTCGATGATCGAAATGGCGCGGCCGGTAATGCCTTTATCTTCCATGTAGACGCCGTACTTGGCGGCGACGGCGCCGCGGGGCTGGAAATCGGCGAGCAGAGGATATTTGATTCCCATCTTGTCGGCATACGCTTTGTGGGACCAGGTGCTGTCGACGCTAAGACCGAGAACCTGCGCGTCGAGCTGCTCGATTTGCTTCTTGTCGTTGACGATGCAGGCGTGCTCTTTGGTGCAGGTCGGGCTCCAGTCGAGTGGATAAAAGACGAGAACGACTTTCTTTTTGCCGCGGAAGTCGCTGAGCTTTACTTCCTTCTGGTCCTGATCTTTGAGTGTGAATTCGGGCGCGGGCGCGCCGACAGTTGCTGCCATGTTTCCTCCTGAGAGTTCTGCATTAATTCTAAGATAATTTCCGATCCATCATAAAACATCTTGCGCGATCATCACTTAAGCACGGGGGACTTCGCGTCGGCGGGCTTCTCTTCGTCGGCGTGGATTTTGCCGTCGTCTTCGGCATAGAACGAGCGATGGGTGGCGTCGAGTTGCTTGGGCATCATGGTGAGAATAAAGCTGTCCTTCTTTCCCTCAAAAGATACGGTGTAGTCGCCGCGGTCGGGATTGACCATCCGCTTGGTGAATGAGCCGGAGTGGACGAGCTCGGCGAGGGAAGTGGCGAAGTGGTCGTACTGCTTGTTGAACTGGCGCTGGGCACGGATTACCACTCGCATATAGGCCAGAGCCGCGGCTTCAGAGTCCGAACGCGCAGGGTCGCCGTGAAATTTTGGCTGATAGGTCGGGGAAGGGGTCTGCAAAGCTAATACCGGTAACGCTGCAAAAAGAGTGGAAGTGAGCACAACACCGGCGAGGACGGCAAGAAAACAAGGGACGCTTTTTCTCATGCTGAGTGTTCTCCACAATTGTTAACCCAAGAATTAAGCCGCCGATTCAACGACAGAGCCGCTTTTGATCCTTCTTTTTCATGTTACTCCCGTAATTTCCCTTCGGTCACCTTCTCTTTGCACAGCGAACAATTGCCGCTATGCTCTTAGTACGAAACTACGCCCTACAGGGAAACCTATGAAAGCAGCAGTAGCGAGAAAACCGATCATCAAAATTGCCGTAGTGGAGAGCGATCCGTTGCGGTTTGTGGGCTTTCGCGCCTTGTTCGATACCGAACCTGAGTTCGAACTAATCTCCGCCGGACTGCCAGAGATTTCCACCTTGCAGGACGTGGACCTGATTCTGCTGGGCAATCGCTCCGGCCAAAACCTGTTTGACGTGATGGCCAGCCTCAAGGCCACGCGTCCTGACCTGCGGATTATTGTGACCGGCTCGGGAGTGGACGAAGAAACCATTCTTAAGGCCATTGCCTCTGGAGCCAAAGGCTACGTGGATGAAGCTGCTTCGCCAGCGGAATTTGTGCAGGCCATTCGCATCGTGAGCCAGGGATCGGTATGGGCCCCGCGAAAAGTTCTTTCCATGTTTATCGAGCGGGTGTCGTCAGCTCCGGGACGGATCTTCCCAGCGGGTCGCGTCACATTCACCGACCGCGAAAAAGAAGTTCTGGAAATGCTGGTGGCGGGCCGCTCCAACAAAGAGATTGGCGCACAACTGGGAATTGAAGAGCGCACCGTAAAAGCTCACGTGGCGAAGTTGATGCGCAAAGTGGGCGTGCAGAACCGGATTGCACTCTCGGTGCACGCGATCACGCATTCGCTGGTGGCGGCGAAGTAGAGTAGCAGCTTCAAGGTGCTAAGTGTTGGGTCCAAGGGTTTTGCCCCTACTGCCCGGTAACTTTGGGGCAATGACCTCGGTAATCTTGTGGGGAATTTGCGCGCGAAGCATACTCGGCTCACCTACCACAGAACCTGGGAGACGGGGTTGGGAGTGGCGATTAGGGTCACTACTTTCAGCCCCGATTTTTTTGTCCCCGAATTTGACTCCCTCTTGATATTCCACTAGGACCTTCGTAGTTAAGCCTTTCCGATACAACAACGACCGCTTCGTTTACAATCCAAGTACCAGATCCCAGACAGTTTGTGTGGCGAGGAACCATGAAAAAATTCTTACTGTTGACCCTGATCGTGTGCCTTGCTTCGTTCGTGTTGGCCGCGGATGAGCCGGGCAAAGAAACCAAAGCTGCGGATCGCGTCCAAGCTGCCGCGGAAGTGCTGAATGAGATTCAGGGCGCTCCCGATAAAGGCATTCCGCAAGAGGTGTTGGGCTCGGCGGAGTGCGTCGCCGTGGTGCCGTCGATGTTGAAGGGCGGGTTTATTGTGGGCGCGAAGTACGGGCGTGGGTTGGCTAGCTGCCGCACAGAAAAAGGATGGAGCGCGCCGGCATTCTTTGTGGTCACAGGAGGTAGCTTTGGCTTTCAGATCGGCGGGCAGGCAGTCGATCTGGTGATGTTGATTATGAATAAAGATGGTATGCGACATTTGTTGTCGAGCGAGTTCGCGCTCGGCGCCGACGCTTCGGTAGCTGCGGGTCCCGTGGGCCGCCATGCCGAGGGAAATACGGATTGGAAGATGCGGTCTGAGGTGCTGACCTATTCGCGTGCCCGGGGCCTGTTTGCCGGCGTGAGTTTGAATGGGGCCGTGATCAAGCAGGACAAAGACAGCACCCGAGAATTTTACGGCCGCATGGTGCCATTCCGCACGTTGCTGACGGGGGAGATCGAACCACCGGCAGGCACCAACGCGTTTCTGACCTCACTGGCACAGTGGGCGCAAGCAGCATCGAAGTAAAAAAATAAACTACCAAGAACACGAAGTCGCACGAAGCTTTTCTTCGCGGACCTTGGCGTCCTCCGTGGTTAATTAAGGTTTCGCGGTTTGACAAACAATTTTTCACGGTGATACCGTCACGCTTCCCCCGATGCGGCAGCGACTTGAGTACGCGGCAGCCTGGCCGTTCATCAAAATCCTCGGTATTTTGCCGCGCCCGCTGGCGCGAGCCACCGGCGTTGGGCTGGCGTGGCTGGTTTATCTTCTGCACGCGCGCTTGCGTGAGGTGGGCATGCGCAATCTCGCCCTGGCATTTCCTGAAAAATCTGAGGCGGAGCGAGTTCAGATTCTTCGCGCCGAGTTTGCCTCGCTGGGACGTCAACTGGCGGAGGTCTGCCACTTTCCCAAGTACACGCGGGAGAATGTTGAGCAGGTCGTGGTGTATGACGGGCTCGAGAACTACGAGCGGGCGCATGCCCGCGGCAAGGGCGTGCTGTTTCTTACCGCGCATTTTGGCGGGTGGGAGCTCTCGGCATTCAGCCACTCGCTGCGCGGCCACTGGATGCATGTGGTATCGCGGGCGATGGACAACCCGTATCTCGATCGCCTGATCCGGCAATATCGTGAGATGCATGGGAACAAGACCGTGGACAAAGACAACTTCGTGCGCGGATTACTTGCCGCAATGAAAGCCGGGGAAGTGGTGGGCATATTGATGGATACCAATATGACTCCGCCGCAGGGAATCTTCGTGGATTTTTTCGGCATCCCGGCGTGTACGGCGAGCGGGCTGGCGCGAATCGCGCTGCGCACTGATGCAGCCGTAGTGCCGACCTTCACGATTTGGGACGCGGCGTTGGGCAAGTACCGACTGCGGTTTGATCCTTCGGTGGAGTTGGTGCGCACCGGCGATCTGGAGGAAGACATCCGGGCCAATACCCAGAAATTTACTTCGATCATTGAAGAGTACGTGCGGAAATATCCGGAGCAGTGGCTGTGGGTGCACCGCAGGTGGAAGACGCGGCCGCCGGGCGAGACGGGATTGTACTAAGAGCGGGCTTCGGGCTTCGGGCCGAAAATAAAGTTCCCAGCGTGATCGCAACCGCTTACGTCAATGAGGCGAGGGGCGCTCTTCTTGTGCTTGTCTTTCAAAGTAGAACGCTATGCCGAGGGCGAAAATCACAGCCGCGATCCCGAGGAGCGTCAGCCTCAGTCGTGCGCTGCAACGGTAGCCCAGCCCCACCCGCCCTTTTTGCTTTTGCGCGCAACAGTTTTTGAAAAGAAGGCGCGGCGGGTGCCCCTCGATAAGGGCGAGGGCGGTGTCAAGGACAAAAGTTTCCTGGCGGTGGCCATGCTGGATACAAATATCTCATCATCACCCTCCTTTCCCATCATGGCGATCCAGCGCAGGCACTGTGGTGCGGGGGGCCGCGGTTTGGCGAACGCCGTGCTTCTACCGCTACGCGCAGAAATTCGAATGGGGTTCCTGAGAATTGATTCATGAAAGGGAATCATGGCAAAGCGCCGTCGAATCGCAGTACATAGTCATTGATACCTGGTTCACTCGATAGGTCGACGAAGGGAGGAAGCAGAATGGTGGAAAAACATGACAGGATTGACATGGGACGGACAATAGCGGAGACCCTTCGTTCCAACCCGCGTGCCGCAAAAGC
This sequence comes from Candidatus Acidiferrum sp., assembly GCA_035602195.1. GTDB lineage: Bacteria > Acidobacteriota > Terriglobia > Terriglobales > Acidobacteriaceae > Sulfotelmatobacter. Next base: position 10,137 of record DATNMU010000275.1, on the reverse strand, counting down.
GGCCCTGAAGGTTGCGAACACCGTGGAAGTCGCGTCCTCAATTAGCGAATTTGTAATCAGCGAATCTGTCGAGCCCGCACAACTAAGCGATCATGGGCAAGCAATATCGTCCCTGGGATCGGTGAATCAAATGCAAAAAGAGAGACGACCTCCTGGTTAAACGAAGTCCTCGATGGTTGACCCCGTTATCAGACAACACGCCGCCGATGAAGAGCTGCGCACGCGCTTGGTGGAGTTGGTGCGGGAAAGCCTAGGTTCGGATATCGGCAGTTGCATGTCCTGCTGTTTCGGGCGTAGAAGCTCAAATTGGCTTTTCTGATTCTTTCGGTGGTGGGAATATAGTTGTTTGGGCATCCCCGGTGAGCACGAACCCCAAAGGAGCGGGGGGCGCTCTGGAATCGGGCCTAAACCGACAGTAAGGCGAGAACGTCGTTGTCAATCAACCGTTTCGTTGAATAATGTTTTAACCTATCCAGTAAGGAACTGGTCACTTCTTGTCCTTTTGCAACCATCAACACTCCCCCGCGATTCCTCACGTCCTGCTGCAAGATCGCTCCTATGGGAAGGGTCGAAATCGAAACTTTACGCAATTCGACTTTCGGCTGATCAAATGTCATATCAGCCAACGAGTCGATTATTTGTCGGTCGAAATCGCACCTGTACCGAAGCCGTAGCAGGGCTTCATCGGTGGCTATCCTTCTCGTTCTCAGATTGTCAAAAGCGACTGCAACCTTGATCATCTTGGCTCCGAAAACTAAGGCCTCGGCCGGCAACTCTGTAGATTGCACAGGATTCTGGGGGACTCCCACGCTCAACTGCTGGGCAATCATCCACCCCACTGGTTCTAAGCGCCGAACCCCTGCCAGAATGTTTCTTGCAGCGCCAGGGTGGGCTTCAAAGCGAGTCCGGTTTTTGGCCGAGAGGTGAGTGTCCGTAAATGCGGCACGAACTACTTCCTGATCGAGCGAAATACAGCCCAACTGCGAAAGCAGGGCGGCTGCCTCAAAACACCACGAGTGAAAAAGGCAAACCTTGGAAGTCACATGGCTGACGCATCGGGCTACACGAATAGATTTGTCACATGCCTCAGGACTTACAACGCTTAAAATATCGGACAGGATCTTAATGCTGCCCATCAGCGTATCGTCCAGCAGATTTGTCTCGGCGGCAACAGTTCGATATAGGGCCGACCCACCCGATACCGCCTCAGATAACACCTCCGGCTCGCACGGCTTTACCAGAAGACGGAATAATTTCCATCGTGGAGTTCGTCCGTTATCGCATTCATTTCCAAGTTCCGGTAACCATAATTCTTACGAGATGGGTCCTTATCGTTAACGACAAGCTCACCAACGCTTCATTGCGACGCAGACACACGAACGGGTGCGCGTCCTATTGTTTGGTAGCTTGGTGTTCGGTTCAACCCCGCTCATGCGAAGATTGATATCGCTTTAGGAACAGTACTGCTTTGTGCTGGCGCTAGCGTTAGGGCTGCAGCCGGCACTGAGGCGGTGTTCGAAGCAGGAATCCCCAGGTAGCTATCGACAGTGCCTTTTGGTATTCCCAGAATTGCCGCAATCTCGGAAGGACTTCCTCCTTGTTGTCTGAGAGCATGAATTCGTGCGGCCTCCCGAGATTCATACGGAGGGTAGGTCGCGGAAGTTGCAGTAAGCGATGTGACGGTAGCCATAAAGTTGACCCTTTACTACCTGTCAGAGTAGGCCTACTCAATTCCATTGTCTGTTCATTCTTAGACAGCTGCGACAACAAACCAGAGGCTCGGGACAGGTATATTCGACTTAGCCGGAAATCCACACTGTGAGTAATGTGAACCACGTATGGTAACGGCAGGATGCCCTCTAAGTCATCGGAATCGTAAGTGGTTCCTAACAGCTTCACCAGGTATTGAACCAATCTGCTCGATTGTTAAACCGTGTTGGTTGCCCGGGTCTGCTCACGTCTTCGTGACAGGCCGGGAAGTGGCGGCTTCTTCGCACGATCTGCTTCCTGGACTCTGCCGAGATCTGGAGACGGTTCCGGACGGTCGCCGGTTTGCGAGGTGGAGATTCGGCAGCTCGAAGGCACGGCTTCGCCATCACGAAGGAGAACGTTCAGCAGAGAACTGTGAACATGTAACGTATCTCCTCCAGCGTCGTAGTCGATGAAGCCCAGCTTCCTGAATCGGTTCATGAAAAAGCTGACGCGCGGGCGTGTCGTTCCCACCATCTCTGCCAGAGTCTCCTGACTGAGTCTGGGAACCGACATTTCCGAGACACCTGCCCGGCCGAATTGCGCCATCAACAGAAGCACTCGGGCCAGCCGCTTTTCGCTGGAGTTGAAGAGTTGATCGACCAAATCGTCCTGATACCGAATATTCCGCTTCAGCAAGTATTTGATAAACATAGCCGCTAGCGTTGAGTCCTGGCCTATAGCAACGGTCATTGCCTGCTTCTCAATGTGCAGAAGGACGCAATTATCCGATATCGCGACTGCAGACGACGTGCGTACAACCTGATCAGCAAGGCTCCCTTCTCCAAAGAAGTCACCCGGGCTCAGAATCCCTAGGGTCGCTTCCTTGCCCGCTTCCGATACCACGCTAAGCCGTATTCTTCCTGTCTGGACGACAAATATGCCGTCCGTGACGTCACCTTGAGCGAAGATCTGGGCGTTCTTCGGAAAGGACACCATCTGCCTGCCCCTGCCAGTCGTTGAGAGAAAGGTCTGCGGGTTGAAGTCGGGTTCCGTCTTCGGGGCAGCGATTTGCTTCATCACAGTCCTTCCTAAATAGGAATCTCGTCGTTGTCAGTTATCGGCAAGCACTAACAGAAGACTATCCAACAACGCCCATAAGGACGGCTGCGGCGATTACCGAGGTTTCTACTTCGGGACTGTGCCGCTTTTGAAAAATACCTTTCGTTGGCAGGGGTTCCCACTCCCAAAAATTGCGACTCCCCCGAGTACGCAGCGATCACGCCACACACTCTCAACTCATGGAATAAGATTTGCATTAGATGTGAATAAGGTGATCATTCTTGAACACTGCTGGGTCTTCCAGAGCCATACACTTTTGGCTTAGGAGATATATTTATGTTGCTTCCACAGGAACCGTATGCCGTGCTCGAGGAACCGTATTCCGCGTCCACAGAACCGGCCGCCGATCATATACCGGTTCACGCAATGCGAACCGCCCAGTTAATTGAGTTTATGAAACGGCCTAAAATTCTATTGGTCGACGACAATGATGACGATCTTGTTCTGACGCGAAGGTCGCTGGAAAAGCAAAACTGCGAGGTAGTCACTGCACGGTGCGTCAACGAGGCTCTGAAGCAGATTGCTACGCAAAGCTTCGATGTTCTCATCACCGATCTTCACATGCCGGAGCCTGGGGATGGCTTTGCAGTGGTAACCGCAATGCGACACACTCAACCCCAAGCACTGACCCTGGTCGTCAGCGACTATCCCGACGTGCAAAAAGCGATGAACGCCATTCTTCTGCAAGCGGATGAAGTTCTGGTGAAACCTTTCGACGCCAAGCGGCTGGCCGGGCTCATGGAGAAGGAAAGGCTGACATCATTACCTTCTTTGACGCAAGCCAAGGAAGGTATCGCGTCGATACTGGATCGCGACGTCGCTATTTTGATACAGCGATGGTTGGAACGAGTAGGAGGGGTAAAGGAGTTGGCGGCAATTCCGCTGCCGCCAAGCGAGCGCTCTGTGTATCTTCCGGAGATGATAAGAAGTATCACGGCACGGTTGCGCGGCGACCGCGAAATAGAAGGGGCTGAGATCCCGACCCAAGCGGCGGTGGTGCACGGACAATGCCGCTATCGCCAAGGGTACACCGCTCCCATGATCGTGCAGGAGTCGCGAATGCTGCAGGTGAGTATTTTCGAGACGGTTGAACGTAACCTGGGCACCGTGGATTTTAGCCGGGTGCTGCCCGACATCATGATCATTGCAGACGAAGTGGACTGGCAGTTAAAACAAACCATCAACAGCTTTCTGACAGTGCAGCGGGAAGAAGTAGCCTTAGCGTCCGATGTAATCGCCAAAGCGCCAGTGTCTGCCCAGGCCAATTGATGAGTTAGTGTTCAGCACTGGTATGAGTGAACAATAAGTAAGTCGCATAACCGTTACTCTTCAGTCTTGAAAGGACGAACACCATGGTCTCTCCAATTTCGCCGATAGCGGCCGTTTCACAGATAGGGGATTCCCCTGCAATCGGTTCACCCACAGTCGCTTCACCTGCAGCCGCTCCTGTTGCCGGCGGATCACCCACATACGTTCCCGCTGCCCAGACATCGCAGATCCAGCTATTGTTTCAACAGGGGGTAAGTCCCGCCGAGATCGCCGCAATGCTCGGTTTATCTGCAGCCGCCGTCGATGGATACCTGGGTATTGGTAATACCGGAAGCACGGTGCCTGCAAGCCCGGCTCAAACGCCAGCCACAACCGGGTCGGCCTTCCCCTCGATATCCACCATCGCTTGATGGCAGCGAGGAACAATGCAGCCTGAGTCGCCACAACTGAGGCTGCATCCCATGTTCTCGCAAATAGCAATTCACAGGAGCGCGGGTGCTGACATGCGGTACGAGCCATGCCTCACCACGACGACCGCAAGTCGCTCGATGTGCCGCCGGCAGCGGGAACGTAACACTGTTGGGTATAGTCCATCACCATGCGATCGGCGTTGAAGCGCCAGCCAAGGGTGCGGATGGTGCGCTTCATGCGCTTGATCCAGCCGCGCGGCAAACCGTCACGATCGCGGCGGTAGTACAACGGGATCACTTCTTCCCGAAGGGTTCGAAGCAAATCCTCGCCGTCGCGCTTGTCATGGACACTCATGTTGGAGTGAGTTCTGCCGGTGCCGATGGAAAATCCATTCATGCCGTCGTAGGCCTCAGCCCACCAGCCATCGAGCACAGAAAGGTTCAGGCCGCCATTGAGGACGACTTTCTGGCCGCTCGTGCCTGACGCCTCCAAAGGCCGGCGCGGGTTGTTCAGCCACACGTCGACACCTTGGACGAAATAGCGCCCGACGTTGATGTCATAGTCTTCGACGAACACAAACTTATCGGTGAACAGGCCGTTGCGCATCAATTCGGCGATCTGCTGCAGGACTTTCTTTCCCGGCTCATCGTGGGGATGCGCTTTTCCAGCGAAAACGAACTGCACGGGGCGTTTGGGATCGTTCACCATCGAGGCCAAACTCTCGAGATCGGCCAGAATCAGGTTGGCACGCTTGTAGGTGGCGAAGCGGCGGGCAAATCCGATAGTCAGCGCATCCGGGCTGAGTACCTTGCCGAGCCTCTGCAGGACTTCGCGCGATTCGTACCGGCGCTCGGCCTGTTCCACGGCGCGGCGGCGAACGAATTCCAGAAGCTGGGATTTAAGGCTCAGGTGCGTCTCCCAGAGTTCGCCATCGTCGACGTTCTCAATGCCTTCCCAAATCTTGGCGTCGCTGCTGTACTGGTGCCAGTTGGTGCCAAGATGGCGGTCGTAGAGCCGGAACATCTGCGGAGCCAGCCACGACGGGACGTGGACGCCATTCGTAATGTGTCCGATAGGAACTTCGTCCTCGGGCTTGCCGGGACAAAGGCCGATCCACATGGCGCGGGAAACTTCGCCGTGCAGAGCCGAAACCGCATTGGCGCGGCGCGAAAGCCTGAGACCCAGAACCGTCATACAGAACGTTTCCTGCTGGTTGCTGGGCTTCTCCCGGCCAAGGCCCATGAGACTTTCCGTAGAAAGCCCCAGCTCGTCGCGCAGCGGTCCAAGATGCTCCTCGATCAGCTCCGAACCGAAGCGATCATGCCCGGCCGGAACAGGCGTGTGGGTGGTAAAGACTACTTCGCGCGAGACGCGGGGCACGGCCACGTCGAAGCCGATGCCTTCCTCCAGCATGCGGCTGCGGATCGCCTCGAGCACGGCAAATCCGCTGTGGCCTTCGTTGAGGTGAAGAACCCCCGGGTTGATGCCCAGGGCTTTCAAAGCGCGGAACCCTCCAACCCCCAACAAGAGCTCCTGGCGGATGCGCGCACGCGAATCCCCGCCATAGAGCCGGGAAGTAAGCTCGCGGTCGTCGGGAGTGTTGCCGTCCACATCGGAGTCGAGAAGGAACAGGTCGCAACGGCCGACTTTCACGCGCCAGACTTTCGCATGAATGGAACCACCGCGAGTGTCGATTTGCACGGAGACTGGGCGGCCGTTTTTGCCGATGGCAATTTCCATCGGCAATTGATTGACGTCAGTCTCCAGATATTCTTCCTGCTGCCAGCCGTTGCGATCGAGGCGCTGGCGAAAATATCCTTGCCCGTAAAACAGGCCAATGCCAACAAGCGGAATGGCGAGATCGGACGCACTCTTGATATGGTCGCCGGAAAGCACGCCGAGACCTCCGGAGTAAACCGGAAGCGATTCGTGGATTCCGAATTCAGCGGAGAAGTAGGCCACTGGCGAAGGCCGCAGGACGCCGGCGTGACGTGCTCCCCAGGTGCGATCCGCCTGCAAGTATTCCTGCAAGCGGCGGTAGGCGTAGTTGATGCGGCTGTGCAGCACGAGTTCGGTGGCGCGGGCTTCCAGTTTCGCGAGAGGAAACTCGGCTAGCAGAGACACTGGGTTCTGGTTGAGCTGCCGCCAGCGCACGGGGTCGAGATCGCGAAACAGGCTGATGGCGTCGTGATCCCAACTCCACCACATGTTGCGGGCCAGTTCCCACAGGCGTTCCTGAGCAGGAGCGATAAAGCGGTCGAGCGTGCGCGCTTCGTTCACCACCGGCGCAACCTGGGCCGCGGCCTCGGCCAGCATCTGCACCTCTTCTTCACGGAACACTCGAGGCTCTATGGTTTGGACGACCAGGACGCCCTGCAGAACGCCACGGTCGATGAGCGGAACTCCGAGGAATGAGTGGTAAGCGTCCTCGCCAGCTTCGCGAAAGTACTTGAAGCGCGGGTGGTTGTGCGCTTGGTCGGCGGCGACGGGACTCACTTTTTCCGCCACTAATCCGGCGAGACCTTCATGGATGGCCATACGCAGTTTGCCGATGCACTCGCGGCGAAGGCCAACGGTTGCCGCCAGAACCAGATTCTCACGGTCGGGTTCGAGCAGATAGGCGGAACAAACTTCGGTTTGAAATCGCTTGGCGATGAGGGCGACGACGTTCATCAGGGTCTCGGCGGGTTGACCCGCCTCCGCCGCCAGATTGGCGATTTCCTCGAGCGTCAGGACGTGGGTGACATTGCGCCCTCCCGTCGTTTCCGGGGCGAGCGCTTTTTGGCCGTTTGGGTCTTGTGCTTCTCCACGATTCTCTTCCAATTGCAGGCTCTCTGGTTCCATCTCTGATCTGATTCTGACCTTTCAGCTTTTCAGGCAGTGCTCTCGGACACGGACTGTCTGGGAGACCGCTTCGTTTTTGCTGCTCTAGTATGACAGACGACATTTCCACAGTGTTCGGGCGCCCGAAAAAATAAACTTCTGTTCTGCTTTGTTGCGTTTGCAAGTGCCTTCTTAATGTAAAGCAAATGTACGGGTCGCAGGACGGCGGGTCCAATTGAAATTATTGATGGCGGGGATGAAGAGTAGCTTGGGTCCGCCGGACGCCTGCCCCAGGGACGCCTTGAGGCATTGATTCCTATAGAATCAACTCTTCTTATGAAAACTTTCGAACAAATTGCAGACCTTGAAAAGAAATATTTGCTGGGTACTTATAATCGATATCCCATCGTGCTGACGCGGGGGAAGGGCGTATTTCTTTACGACCTGGAGGACCGGCGCTATCTCGATTTTGTTTCCGGGCTGGGGGTGAATGCGTTGGGGCACTCTCATCCGCGGATCGTGAAGACGATTCGGGAGCAGGCAGCGAAGCTGATTCACGTCTCCAACCTTTATTACCACGAGTACCAGGGCGCGCTGGCGGAGAAGTTGTGCACGCTCCTGGGTAGCTCTTTTGGAAGTTCCCGGGCGTTTTTTTCCAACAGCGGGACTGAGGCGATCGAAGGATCGATCAAGCTGGCGCGGCTGGCGGGACATCGCGCGGGCGGAGCAGGGAAGTCGCGGCTGGTGGCGCTGCAAGGCTCATATCACGGGCGCACGTTTGGAGCGCTGTCGCTGACCGGGCAGGAAAAGCATCGCAAAGGATTTGAGCCGATGCTTGAAGAAGTGACTTTCGTCGCGCAGAACGACATCGAAGGTTTACGCGCGGCTGTGAGTGACAACACCTGTGCGATTGTGCTGGAGCCGATTTTTGGCGAAGGCGGAATTTATGAGTGTTCGGTGGAGTTTCTGCAAGAGTGCCGCGCCGCCGCAGATCGGCATAAAGCCGCTCTGATTTTTGATGAGATACAGTGCGGCCTCGGACGCACCGGGACGATGTTTGCATTTCAGAGTTTTGGCGTGACTCCCGATATCGTGGCGATCGCCAAGCCCATTGCGGCAGGCTTGCCGCTGGGCGCGTTCCTCGCGAAAGAGGAATTTGCCAACGCGATTTCGCCCGGGCAGCACGGCACAACTTTTGGCGGCGGTCCGCTGGCTTGCCGCGTGGCGCTGGAATTTCTGGCGATTGTGGAAGATGAAAAGTTGCTCGACAACGTCAATACAGTTGGAGCTTATCTGCAGCAGGAGTTGAAAACCATTGTCGAGAAGAGTGCTGCGGCGATAGAAGTCCGCGGACGAGGATTTATTCAGGGGATCAATCTGGAGATTCCCGCGCGTCCGATTGTGGATGCGGCTCTGGCGGAAGGCGTTCTCTTCAACAGCACGCAGGATACCGTGGTGCGGTTTCTGCCTCCGTATTTACTGGAGGAAAAGCATGTGGACAAAGGAATTCGCGTGCTGAAGAAGTTGCTGAAGAAGAGGCGCAAAGCGGCGTAGAAAAGGCATCGATAGAAATACATCAATAAAAATGCCTTGCCAGGCTTGCAGTGACGGCGTGCTCGTAGGGGTACCTTCGGCGAGCTCAGGGCAGGCTCTTCGACTTCGCAGATGGTCCGCTTCGCGAGCCATCTACTTCGCTCAGGATTGACAGACAAAAACGGGGAGCCGAAGCTCCCCAAGTGAAGCGAACAGAGGCGATGTTCAGTTAAATAGAATCCACGGGCGCGAAAAGAGTTGTCTGGGTTGAGAGTGGGGCGGAAAAGATTTGTCTACGATGCCATCCAATCAGGAACCGTCGGAGGCTGCTTCTTCAAGTGCGAATGATGGCATAGAAGAGAACTGGATAAATCTGGATGGCGGGCGCATGCGCTACCTGCGCGCGGGTTCCGGGCCGCCGCTGGTGATGCTGCATGGCCTGTTCGGATATTCATTTTCCTGGCGTTATACAATTCCGGCGCTGGCGCCTTATGCCACCGTCTATGCGCCGGACATGCTGGGCGCAGGATTCTCCGATCGGCCGGCCGGGTTGGATGACTCGATGCGCGGGACGGCGCGGCGCATGCTGCGTTTCGTCGAGCAGCTTGGAGTTTCTTCGTTCGATCTGTTGGGCACATCGCACGGCGGCGCGGTAGCGATGATGGCCGCTGCGGAATGCCTTGACGGAAATTCCAACTTGCGGGTTCGGAGAATGGTGTTGGTGGCGCCGGTAAATCCGTTCTCGTCGCAGGGAAAAGTGCTGGCGCCGTTCGCCGGCAGCAAATTGGGCGCAAACTTGTTCCGGTTCGGCGCTGACCATATGAAGTTCCTGTTTCCTTACTGGCACGCGCGCATGTACGGCAACCGCAGCAATATTCCGGCCGACGCTTTTGCTGGGTACCTGGCGCAGTTCGCCAAACCAGGGTTGGTGGATCACGGTCTCAGCATCGTGCGCACCTGGACGGAAGATCTGCGCGACTTGAAGGCGACTCTCCCGAGGTTGGCGAGCATTCCAACGCTGCTGATGTGGGGCGACAAAGATCCCGCTGTTTACGCTTCCTCCGCCAGGCCGCTGGCAAAATATTTTTCCAATTGCACGCTGGTTGTATTCCCTGGGGTTGGACATCTGCCGTACGAAGAGTGCCCGCAGGAATTCAATCGCGCTCTCATTGAATACTTGACGCGAGAAAAGTTTCCCGCCTGAAAGCGCGCTATTCGCAGTTCCTAAATGATGAACCATCACATTTTCGACTTGCTGCGCGGCATGCTGGTGCACTACGGATACTGGGC